>CANBND010000129.1 GCA_947370945.1 Pseudobdellovibrionaceae bacterium
ACCCCGATCAAAAATAATCGAAGCCCCTGCATAATCTGAAATAATAATCGTCAGCGCCAGCGCACCCATGCGGTAAAAACCGCTTTCAAAAACAGGATCCAGATCCGTCGCCAAATCCAAATTTTGAAACAGCCACGATTTGCCAATACATTCCGTTTGATTTATTTTTTGTTCACAATAATCCGAATTTTCAAGAACACGCATCCACAAAGCCGAAGCCAAATTTACTTTCAAACCAACTGCAAAATATTTAATTTCTTTCGCTGGAGCAGAAAGAAGCGAGTCTGTTGTGGGGATTGGTTTTTTTAAAACTAGAGTTGTACAAAAAAACAAAGCTGACATTATAAGTATCAGCTTTGTTTGAGATTGAAAATAATTTAACTTACGAAGAAGCACTTTTTAAAATTAATAGCCAATAGTCGTATTACTAATAGTTTTTGTATGCGTGATTCTCCAAGTATCTGAAGTTGTTGCTAATGCAGCTGGAGTATTTCTAGGATCTCCTAAGGACATCGCATTAAATGTTGCAGCAGCACAGTCCCCAGAGGCCGTCACCAAAATAGCAGCACCTATTGGAGTTCCATCTGTACCCACAGTCGTATTCCAATTGGTTGACGCAGTATCATCAACACCTGTTGAAATGGACTGCGTTCGTGTTGTTACCTCAGCTGGAGCACCAGCAGGCATAGCTACAGAGCAGGCTTGGGCCGTCTGAAAACCTGTAACGTATCTAAGACCAGAACCCTCAACACCAAATCCAATATTTTTCATATCAACTGTATAACTTTGCCATTCAAGCTGAAATGATCGCTCTGCAGTAAAGAGCGCTGTCAATGCAGCTTTTGCTTCAGTCGTCCGCGCCTTCGCTTGAAACTTTGCATACTGAGGAATACCGATCGCCGCTAATAATCCGATGATGGCAACAACGATCATTAATTCGATCAATGAAAAACCTTTTGAATCCAGATTTGGGGTTTTTGTAATAAGCATTTTTTGACTCCGTGAAACTTTTGTTTCTGTTTTATGTTTTATGTTTTAAATAACGTCAGTGTTATCGTCGGTATTAGCTAATTGTTTTCAGCATCGACACATGTTTTATGTTATCAGCCGTTCACATAAAATCAATACTATAATTCATTTCGCGTTTATATGGACCTTAGAAATATTATGTTATGTTTTTTGTTCCAAACTGAGATTAGACGTTGATAATTTTTAGGGCTTAGCGTGAAATGGCTGAATGAAAATGAATGGATTTAACCAGCTCATCATGTCCACCCAAAAAAATTCGTCACCCGATTTTGCCTCTGATGTTGAAACGGCCGAACCAGCCCTTTATCGAGTTTTAATTTTAAACGATGATTACACCCCGATGGATTTTGTGGTTTATGTTTTAAAAACTTTTTTTGGGCATTCAGATACAGCCGCACAAAAAATCATGTTGGATGTTCACAAAAAAGGCTCAGGCACTGGCGGTGTTTATTCTTTTGAAATTGCAGAGACGAAGGCTTCGCAAGTAAATTCATTCTCTCTAAAAAATAAATATCCACTCAGAGCAATCCTTGAAGAAGAAACGGATTAAATTATATGATGTCCAAAGAACTTGATAAACGCTTAGGTAAAGCGATTGATCTGGCTGCGAAATACAAACATGAATTTGTAACACTCGAGCATTTTTTATTTTGTCTGGTCGAAGCTCCGTTGATTGTTGAAATTTTTGAAGTTTTAAATATTTCAGTCGTTGATATGAAAAATGATTTGCAAAAATACATCGATCAAAATACGGCGTTAAAAAAGGTTGCTGCCGACTGGAAGCCTGACCTGACAATTGCAGTTCACCGCGTATTTGAAAAAGCCGCTTTACAAATGCAAAACGCCGGTCGCAGTGAATTATTAGAATCTGCGGTATTAATTGCAATTTTTGATGAAAAAAAATCACGCGCTTGTTTTGTTTTAGAAAATTTAGGCATGAATCAGTTCGATGTGATATCGGCCAGTAGCCACGACGTCAGTGGAACCAGCAATTATTCTGGAACCGAAGGCGCTGTTGCGGATTCTAAAGAATCAAAAAACAAATCGGCTTTGGACGAGTTTTGCCAAAATCTGAATGAATATGCAAAGTCTTCTGTAAAAAATCCTTTAATTGGGCGCGCTGATGTCATTGAAAAAATGATCCAAACATTAGGACGCAGACAAAAAAATAATCCGCTGTTGTTGGGCGATTCAGGCGTTGGAAAAACAGCTATCGTTGAAGGCTTGGCGGAAAGAATTGTTTCTGGTGATGTTCCCGAATTTTTAAAAAATAAAATAATCTACGCGATGGATCTGGGATCACTTTTAGCAGGTGCTAAATACCGCGGTGATTTCGAAGGTCGACTGAAAAAAATCCTGAAAGAAGCGCGCGATCGTGGCGATGTGATTTTATTTATTGATGAAATTCACAATTTGGTCGGAGCCGGTTCAACATCGGGTGGATCAATGGATGCTGCCAATTTATTAAAACCTGTTTTATCAAAATCAGAAATTTCGTGCATCGGCGCCACCACATTTCAGGAATACCGCCAACACTTTGAAAAAGATCGTGGTTTGAATCGCCGTTTTCAGCGGGTCGATATCACAGAACCTACGCCCGCTGATACTTTATTAATTTTAAACGGCATCAAAGAAAAATACGAAAAATTTCATCAGGTGGTTTATTCAACCGAAGCTGTTCAAGCGTGTATTGATCTGTCACAAAAATATATCTCTGCTGGAAAATTCCCGGACAAAGCGATTGATCTGATGGACGAAGTTGGAAGCTTTGTAAAACTGAACTTAAAAAAAGAAACTGTCGAGCCCGCTGACGTTTTATCTGTTGTCAGTCGAATTTCAGGCGTGCCGACAACACAAATGTCGACCGATGATTCACAAAATTTAAAAGATCTGGATTTAAAATTGAAATCACTTGTCTATGGCCAAGACGAAGCGATTGATATGCTTGCAAGGTCGATCAAATTTGTTAGATCGGGTTTAGAAAATAAAGAAAAACCGTGGGGTTCATTTTTATTTGCAGGCCCCACAGGCGTCGGAAAAACCGAAGTCTGTAAACAGTTGGCTCGAATTTTAGGGATTCAATTTCAACGTTTTGACATGAGTGAGTATATGGAGAAACATGCCATATCAAGACTTGTCGGAGCTCCTCCGGGGTATGTCGGCTTTGAACAAGGTGGTCAATTAACAGAAGCCGTTTCAAAAAATCCGTTTTCATTAATTTTATTAGATGAAATTGAAAAAGCACATTCAGACATTTATCAAATTTTATTACAAGTCATGGACGGCGGCAGGCTGACCGACGGCAATGGTCGCACCGTTGATTTTAAAAATTGTTTGATAGTTATGACTTCGAACGCCGGAGCCAGTGACCTTGCAAAAGGTTTTATCGGCCTGTCCCCTGTGAATAAAAATGATCGCCGCAGCGTCAGTTCTGACGCCATTAAAAAAACATTTACCCCAGAATTTTTAAATCGTTTGGATCATATTATTTATTTTAATTCGTTAACGATGGATCTGATTGAATTGGTCGTTGAGAAATTTTTAAACGAATTGAAAATGAGTTTGATTCAAAAAAATATTCAATTCAGTTTTACAGATGCGGCCATGAAATATTTGGCCAAAGTCAGCTATGACCCAATTTATGGCGCCCGCCCCGTGGCCCGAAAAATTGACGAGCATGTGAAATCAAAAATGGTCGATGAATTATTATTCGGAAAATTAAAAAATGGCGGAATCGTTCATTTAGATATTAAAGACGATCAAACATTTTTGACGTTTGATCAAAAACCGCTGGCTGTAAAAACAAAAGTAAAGGCTTAATGATGTTTTATTTTTTCATTTCAATGTTTATCTTATTATCAGGAACAGTTCAGGCTTCAGAAAAATTTATTGATTTCACCTGCGACCAACTGATTGAAAAATCTGCCGATAAAAAATTTGCACTTTCAACGCTGGCAGGGCTTCGCGCACATAAAAAATGTCCCAATTTTAAATATGACTGGCGCAGTATCTCAGGTTTTGAAAAAAAACTTTACTCGGAAGAACTGTTAGAAATTGATCCCACGGCTCAAAAACCAACTTCTGAAAAAAATATCGACGAATTGCGTGCTCAAATAAAAACAGAAAAAAATAATTTTGAAAAGTTTAAACTGTACAAAGCCTTGCGACAAAAATACAAAAATGCAGGCAAACGCGATGATTCAAAACGCATCTCCAAAGAATTGTATAACTGGACATTGAAAAATTGGAAATCTGCCAAGAAAGATCCGATCGCAATTTCTCAGTATTTGGATGCAGGCTTATCACAGGCCCGCGTTTTATGGAACGCCGATCAAATTAAGCCTGCCAAAGACCTCATTAAAAAAATAAATTCTGATTTAAAAAATGAAAATTTGGCTGAAAGTTATTTCCTCAGCGGAAAGCTTGCGGAAGATGAAAAAAATATCCCAGAGGCTATTAAAAATTATGACCTGTCATTAAAAGCAGTTCAAAAATGGGGCGTGCCAGTTGGCTCTGGCTTAGATGTTAATAAATTATCATGGACCAAATCATGGCTTTTATACAAAACAGAAAAATGGGCCGATGCCGAAACGGCGTTTCATGAATTTTCTGAATCGACAACCGATTTAACAGAAAAAACACGTGCTGATTTTTTCAGATCGCGAGTCTTAGTTAAATTAAATAAGCCCGAAGAATCAAAACTGGTTTTAAAAAATATTATTCAAAAAGATTTTTACAGTTATTACGCTTTAGCCAGTTATTATCAACTGAATGAAAATCTGCCCGCTGTTTCAAAAATTAAATCACCCAGTATTTTTAATTTTGATTTAAAACTTTCTTTTTTGGATGAAAATTTTAGAAACATTTTCGATGCTCTGATTAAATATGACGAATTAGACATCGCCGAAAAAGCCGTGATCGTTTTTTCTAAAAATAATGATCAAAATGTAAATCTCAGTCTGTATTTAGCCAAAGAATCACTCAGGTATTTGCCGCTGTTTTCAAGTTTTGCAAAATTAGCCAATGATGCAAAAATGGATGTGATGCAGAAATATCCGGAACTGGTTTTTCCGCGTCCACATGAATCGATGGTTAAAAAAATGAGCGAAAAAACAGAGTTACCAAATTCTTTGATCTATTCCATCATGAAACAAGAATCCGGTTTCAATTTAAAAACACGCAGTCATGCGGACGCCTATGGATTGATGCAATTGATTCCCCGTTTGGCAAAATCATTAGCTAAAAAATATGAAGTTCCCTACAAAAATGCCGAAGATTTGTATAACCCAGAAATAAATATTCCACTGGGATCATTTGAATTGCGTGACCAAATTAAAAAACAAAATGGCCAACTGACCTACGTAGCTGCGGCCTATAACGCGGGCCCCGGCGCATTGTCTGGCTGGTTAAAAACTCGTCCTGCAAATGCAGACATTTTTGATTTTATCGAAAGCATTCCTTACGATGAAACGCGAATGTATGTCAAAATCATTGCGCGCAATAAGTTATTTTATGAACGATTTGAAAAACCAGATCAGTCTTTTCCGTTTCCGGCTGAATTTGTCGCTGAAATAACATCTGCCAAATGAAGTAACGATTCGATAATTAGATCTATAAACATGTCATTTGCCCTTGATATCTAGGGCATCTACTTAGATTTGGATTATCCAAATACTCTTGCTCGCTGATGTGCTCATCAATTGTTGCAACATCAACAATTGATACTTTTCCTGAACAGCACTGTGATTGTCCCATGGCTCTCCATGATTCTATTTCACCATCACATTTGCGATAATAAATGTATAGAGCCTGCGGGCTGCCGGCCATAAAAACAAATCCTTTAGAAAAACATGATTGTTGCGCTGGAATATTTGGTCGTGCAGTTACCGGTTGATCACTACTTTCAACTTGTGTTCTTACAGTTACAGTTGCCGGTACAGCTGCTGGCTGTCGGCGCAGCGCCACAACAGAGCTTGGTGGCGAATCTTTTGACTGCATATTCAACTGTGATTGCGCAGCCTGTTGAAATCCCACTTTCGAACAATTCTGAAAACCAATGACTGTAAAAGAAACTGCTATTATCAGTAAAAAAATTTTAAACATATATCCCCCTAAATATTTATTTAACATCACACTGTCTCAATGCAAATTACATTTATTGTTTAATACCTCGCAGGAACTTTACAAACATACATCCACAGCTTTTACTCGTCTGATCTGATGTGAAACAATCAATCACCGCTACTGCCATTGACAAATGGATCTGCAGGTGTATTTAAAATTCTGTCGCATTCCGCATCTACACCCAATTGGTCGACGTGATATTCACACCAACCGTCGTTGCCGTAGTACTGCAATTGCCCGTCATTACAATTGAAAGCGTAATGATTCACTGTCGGATGAAAATGTGTTCCACTCACTGCTGTGGTAATATTGGTTTGATTAGTAATTGCGCCCGTCGCAACTGAGTTAATTAAGTAACCAGAAATCCAACGCTGACCAATATCAGAACCCATACAAATTTTTAAACATAACAAGCCACCTACATTTTGACCAGAATTGCAGCTACGATTATTGCACGCCGGATAATTTGTCGCGCCATTTGTACAAACTGCTGGAGGAGGCAATGGCGGCGACTGTGGACTGCACGATGATTCATAATAGCTGCCTGATAAGTTTCCATTCGTACAAATTCTATTTTCAGCTTGGCAACTTTGACCGTACGGAACACTCGTTGATAAAAATGCTAAAACAGATGATCCACTACTGACTGTTTGACCTTTAAAATTACATGATAATCCTGAACTTGGCGCACATGTTAAGAATTGAAATGCACTGCTGCCATCCAGAGAACCATTATTGCATAATCGTAATAATGACTGACATGATTGCCCATATGAAACTGAACGTGAATTAAAAGTTTGAACACTCTCGTTATGAGCGATGGTTCGACCATCTAACAAACAACTGGCCGCAACACCTGTTGAACAGCTTCCGTAATTATAACTTCCTGATAAATTTCCGTTTGTACAAACGCGATCTTGCGAAGAACACGATTGACCGTAACCAACTGACGACGCTAGATAACCTTTGACGGTTTGGCCCGAAGCAATGTTTTGACCATCAAAGGCACACGATGCTGCGGCACCCACCGAACAACTCCCGAAATTATAACTTCCTGATAAATTTCCGTTTGTACAAATGCGATCTTGCGAAACACACGCCTGACCAAATAACACTGATGAATTTTGATAACTTTTTACTGTTTGACCTGATGCTAAACTTTGACCGTTGAATAAACACGATGCAGCGGCACCCACTGTGCAACTTCCGTAATTATAATTGCCAGATAAATTTCCGTTCGTACAAATGCGATCTTGTGAAACGCACGACTGACCAAACAACACTGATGAATTTTGATAACTTTTTATTGTTTGACCTGATGCTAAA
>CANBND010000130.1 GCA_947370945.1 Pseudobdellovibrionaceae bacterium
TTCATTTATCAAAAAAAAATATCCACGATTAAAAAATGAACGCCGACAAATTTTTAATCTATTAACAGACATTACTCTATTAAAAAAAGGCAATGATCTTGATAAACGTAAAAAATTTGTTGATCAAGCCTATCGCCTTGTTGATTTGACCGAGGATTTAAAATCTCGGGGGCAATTATGAGTCTTCAGATGATATCAGGTTTTACGTGGGCACAGCCATGGGCTTTTTTATTGTTTATTCCTTGGTTTGTATTTATTTTTTTACATCTGAAAAAACAAAAAAATAAAGCCACGTTTCAGGTCAGTCGAATAAAGGCATTTCTGCCTTGGCAAGGGCGAGGACGTGCGCAATATATTTTGCTGAACGAGATCGTCTTATTTTTATCATTGGCATTGATGGTTTGCGCACTGGCCAGACCGCAAACCGCGGATGCAAAAGTGAAGCGAACATTGGATGGATTAGATATTGTCATCGTTTTAGATATTTCAGACAGTATGTTGATCGAAGATATGAAGCCCGATAACAGACTAACATCAGCAAAAAAAACAATTTCTGAATTCGTACAGAAAAGAACTTCTGACCGCATTGGTCTTGTGATCTTTGCCGGCGAAGCCTTTACATTGGTGCCGCCCACATTGGATTATCAATTATTACTTGATCGCGTCAGTCAAATTCAGACCGCCCAAGATGCTCGTATCAAAGACGGAACAGCCATCGGTGTTGCCATGGCGGCAGGTGCTGCGCGGTTAAAAGATTCACAAGCTAAATCACGTGTTATGATTTTTTTAACAGACGGAGAAAATAATTCAGGTACGATTGATCCTGAAACAGGTCTTGAAATCGCAAAAGGTTACGGTATTAAAATTTATTCAGTGGGTATTGGTCAAAGCGGAAAAACACAATTGCCAATTTACACGCAAGATGCTTTCGGTAATAAAGTGAAGCGCTATCAACCTTTTGAAAGCACCGTGAATGACGAGTTACTGACGCAAATGGGACAAGTCACTGGTGGTAAATATTTTCGAGCAAATAAAGAAGACTCACTTAAAGGTATTTTTGATGAAATCAATTCTTTAGAAACGACAAAAATCGAAGAAACAAAATACACAAAATATAACGAATATTTTTTCTATTTTCTGACTCTAGGTTTTTGGCTATTTATTTTAAATCGTATTTTGTCGTATTCATTTTTACGCCGAGGTCCTGCGTGAATTCAACTGATGTTATGACAGTTCTGAAATGGGGCAATGCAGACGCATTTTATTTGTTTTTTATTTTATTGGGTGTAGTTGCCGTTTATTTTTATTTTGAATATATAAATAAAAATAAATTAAATAAATATTTCGGTGAAAAAGTGACGGCATGGTTATCTCAATCTGTTTCAATACCGCGCCGACGTTGGCAGTTGGGTTTACAAATTCTGGGTCTTTCATTTTTAATTATAGCATTGGCACGTCCGCAAATGGGGCAGTCCGAACAAGAAGTTAAAAGCGAGGGTGTTGAACTGATGATTTTGGCAGACGTCTCTGACAGTATGTTGTCCGAAGACATCAAACCATCACGTTTACAGCAAATGAAAATTGAACTTTCAAAACTGATTGACTTGATGCCCGGAAATAAAACTGGACTGATCGCTTTTGCTGGCAGCAGTGCTTTGATGTCGCCGCTGACAACTGATCCGGGTGCATTAAAAATGTATATTGATTCACTCGATACAAACTCAGTCAGTTCACAAGGAACAAATATTGAAGTTGCACTCAGTTATGCGAAAGAAGCTTTTGAAAAAGGCGGAGTCACTCAAGATCAAACATTAAAAACAACACGCATAGTTTTGGTTGTCTCAGATGGTGAAGACCAAGAACCCGGTGCTTTAGAAATCGCAGATAAATTAGCCAAAGAAGGTTTTCATATTATCACTGTTGCTTATGGTACTGAAAAAGGTGGAACAATTCCTGCGCGCGATCGTTATGGTAATTTAACTGGAATGCGAAAAGATAAAACCGGTCAGACTATAATTACGCAAATGAAAGGCGATTTTTTAAAATCACTGGCTGATAAAGGTCAGGGTCATTTTTATTTTTCAAACTTCGGCGGAGATCATTTAAGAAAAATTGCTGACGATATTAATTTGTATGAAAAAACACAATTTGCTTCGTCTGTGGCTACGCAGTACGACGAAAAATTTACTTATCCTTTATTGTTGGGGCTGATTTTAATTTGGATCAGTTTACTGATTTCTGAACGCAATAAAATTTTGCGTCCATGGAAAGGGCAATATGAAACTTAATATTTTTGTATTGCCAGTGTTGCTTTTAGCTATATCGGGTTTATTTTCCTGTCAAAAAATAACAGACCCGAATAATGAATTTGTAAATGTTAAAGCATTTTATAATGACTGGTTGTCCAGACGAGCAATGGAATTAAAACAAAAAGAAGCCGCACACGAGTTTGCATTGAAGGCCCTTGAAAACCAAGAATCCTCGGGGCTGGAATCAAATTTAGGAATCACTTTTGATCTGGTTGAAAAAAAATCTGACGCCGAAAAAAGTTTATTATCGGCATTAAGTCATGCGACCACCGAAGAAGAAAAGTTTAAGTACCAATATAATTTAGGTGTTTTATTAGGTTCGCAAAAAAAAATACCTGAAGCCCTTGAACATTATCAAGCCGCGCTCGATATATTGCCGTCATCGATTGAAACAAAACACAATATTGAGTTGTTAATTCAGCAACAACAGCAAGATCAAAAAGATAGTAAAGACAAAAAAGAGGGCGACAAGGGTAAAGGCAAAGACGATAAAGAAAATGATAAAGATAAAAAAGACGACAAAGACGGAAAGTCAAAAGATGATCCGAAAGACGACAAAGATAAAGACGGTAAAGACAAAAAAGAAAAAGAAGATCAAGGTAAAGACCGTCAATCAAATGCGAAATACAAACCGCGACCGTATAAGGGTGATCAGTTGACCGAAGGTGATGTTAAAAAAATATTGGGCGAGCTGTCGCAGCAAGATCAAAAGATTAGGTCTCAGTTTAATAAAAAAGAACAACGTAAAGAGGATAAAAATGAAAAAGATTGGTAATCTGTTTTTTTATTTTTTATTTTTTTCAAATTTAATTTTTGCAAGCCTAGCAATGGCAGAAGTCAATTTAAGTGTTGAGGTGAATCCAGAGTCGGTCGGTGTGGGCGATCAAATTCAAATCACATTGATGGTTCAATCGAATGAAGATTTAAATGTGGCAGATCCAGAGTTTCCGCAAACAGCAGGACTTAATTTATTGCAGGCGCAAAATTCGGGGCAGTCATCATCATCTAGAATGAATATTATTAATGGCAAGACCGAGTTTTCAAAAACAGTTTCGCAGCAGTATGATTATATTGTTCAAGCCACAAAGGCGGGTTTTGTTACGATTCCATCATTTCAAGTGAATGTGAATGGTAAAACGATCGCAACTGCGCCGCAAAAAATCAGTGTATCTGCGACAGCACAAAATCAAAAAAATATTCGTGGTCGCAGTCGTCCACAGCAAATGCAACCCTCGATCCCAGGTGAAGAAGACGATGACGACATGTTTTCGCAATTGATGAAGCAGCGTCAGAAAATGATGGAAGATTTGCAAAAACAAATGGGGCAACCAAGTCGTGGTGGTCGCGGCAACAGCGGCGGAAATAATAGCGGCCAGCAAAATCCATTGAATCAATTTTTTGGTGGTGCAGTTCAAGATCCCGTTGAAGTTCAATCCAAAAAATTAGACGTGAATGAAAAAGAATCCTATCTTATTTATTTAGATATAGATAAAAAAGAAGTCTATGAAGGTGAACAGATCACAGCAAATTGGTATATATACACTCGCGGAAATTTAGAAGCGATTGATCGTGCAAAGTTTCCGGATTTAAAAGGTTTTTGGAAAGAAATCATCGAAGAAGTTCCCAATTTGCAATTCGTTGACGAAATCGTCAACGGCGTCAGATTCAGAAAAGGTTTGCTGGCCAGTCACGCATTGTTTCCGATCAAGGCCGGTATTGCTGTCGTTGATGAATTTAAAATTAAAGGTAAAATCAGATTGCAAACGCAATTTGGTTGGGGGCAATTACAAGAATACACACGCGCTTCGAAACGCACTTCAATTAAAGTTTTGCCATTACCCACCGACGGTAAGCCACAAAGTTTTTCAGGTGCTGTTGGGCAATTTCAAATTCAAACACAAGTTGAAGGGTTGCAGTTTCCAGCGAATCAGCCATTCACTTTGAAAGTACGCTTTGAAGGTTCTGGCAATGCGAAACTGATTGAGCTGCCGCCCATCAATTGGCCCGAAGGGCTTGAGGTGTACGATACAAAAAGCGAATCAAAATTTTTTAAAAATGGACAAAGTTATAAAGAATTTGAAATTTTATTAGTGCCAAAAAATAAAGGCGACATTGAAATTCCGCAAATTGTATTTTCATATTTTGATCCAGCAGAAAAAAAATATGTCACAAAAACGACTGAAAGTTTAAAACTGAATATTACAGAAGGCACTGTAAGCAGCAGCAGCGCAAATTCAAAAACTGCGGTTGCAGGCGCAGAAAACAAAAATGTTTCAACCGAATTTAAACCCGTTCTGGAATTGCCAGGGACCTTTTCTTGGCAACAGTACCGTTTGCAGATTTTATTCGGATCATTAGCTTTAATGATCGGCGTGATGTGTGCCGTATTTTTTAAAAATTATTTACAAATTAATCATGGTCCGCAGTTTAAAAAACGGGTTGATCAAAAAATATCGATGATTCAAAAATCAGTGGATTCTAAAAATGATCGTGCAGTGGGTTCGGAATCTGTGAACTTAATTTATATGTTATTAGCGCAGATGGCTCAGCAAAATACAGCGACAACAGAATGGTCACAAATGATTTCGCAAGTGCCACAAAATTACAGAGATCAATTTGAAAAATCTTTAGCAGAACAATTTGAATATTTTCAGATGATCGGATTTGCGCCAGACGAAGTTAAATCGCAGGCCATTGCAAAAAAATCAATCAGCGAATCATTCGAAGAGCTTAAAAAATTATCTGCAAAAATTATTTCTGATTTGCCACAAGTTTAAAATATTCAGATAAAAGAGAACAACAGTACTTAGGTCTGGTTGATCTGCTGGTCCAGGCAACGTATGATTTAAGACTTATGAAAAACATACTTCTGATAATTATCGCAGCTTCTTTGTTTTCTTGTGTTCACACTCAAACGGAAACCGAAAAAAATCCTCAGTACACCGAAAAAGGTGATTTGCAAAACTTTAGAGTCTCAGAAGAGCAAAATAAATCTGTAACGACCCAGCCCACGACACAAGAGCTTGAAACAATCCCCATTGAAATTAACGAAAATGTCGAAAAATGGATTAAATATTTTCAAGGTCGAGGGCGACCGCATATGGAAAGATACTTAGCCCGGTCAACACGCTATGAAGCATTGATGAAAAAAGTTTTACGAGACAATAAATTGCCGGAAGATTTGTTTTACATTGCATTGATTGAGTCGGGATTTACGTCGAATGCCAGATCAACGGCATCAGCTGTGGGGTTTTGGCAGTTTATTCGCGGAACTGGTAAACGTTATAAACTTGAAATTAATAAAATGGTTGATGAACGCCGCGATCCAATTTTGGCAACTCAGGCTGCTGCAGAATATTTCAAAGATCTCTATAAATTATTAGATTCGTGGTATTTATCAATGGCGGCCTACAATGTCGGCGAAGGCCGTGTATTAAAAGTTGTTAAAAAATACAAAACTCATGATTTTTGGGAGCTCTCAAGAAATAAACGCGCATTGCCGCGTGAAACTGATAATTACGTTCCGAAATATATCGCTGCGAAAATGATTGCAAAAAATCCGGATAAATATGGTTTTGAAGGCATTGATTACATGACGCCGATTGAATTTGATTACCTCAGTTTCGATCAGCCCGTAAATTTAAAATTGATGGCTGAAAAAATGAATATCAATTACGAAGATTTTAAAGATTTAAATCCGAAATACAAAGGCGAGATTGCTCCGCTCGATAATGGAAAATTAAATTTACGAATTCCGCCAGGAACATTGCAAGCCGGTCTTGAGGCCGCAAAAATCAGTATAGCTTCAGTTGTTGATTTTGTGCCTGATCAAAATGAATTCGAGACTCACAAAGTTAAACGTGGTGAAACTTTATCGACGATTGCCAGAAAGTACAGAACAAATATTGCTTACTTACGTGAGATTAATGATCTGACTCGTAAAAAGAAATTGCGTATTGGTCAAAAAATATTGGTTCCAGATCGAACATCTGTTGTGAAAAATAAAAAATCAAAAACAGAAACCAAAGACATTGTTAAAGGTGCATTTTACATTGTTCAACCGGGGGATTCGTTGGCCTCGATTGCTGAAAAATATAAAGTCAGTGTTTTAGATTTAAAAAAGACAAATAAATTATCTCGTAAATCAAAACTGCGCGCGGGCCGAAGGCTTGTATTGCCAGAGAGTGCTTCAGTTATTAACTGAGTATAAAATAAAAAAATCCAAGCTTCTCATCAGTGAAATGCTTGGATCTAAGGGGAATGAAACCAATCCATGAATAAATTTTTTTGTTCTTCCATTGCAGTCTTCACCGCAGGTCGTAATACCTTTGGCAGCTGGCTGGCAAATAAAAGCTCAGCTAAAGCTGAGCCATCAATTAGCCCCTATAGTTTTGCGTCCTTTCATTTCTGAAAGTTTGCCTTGAGACAAAAGAAGAATACGGATTAATCCGTGTTCTATTCAACCGCTAGTGACCTCCTATTAGGTAAAATTATGCGATTTGCCTCTTTTTATTTGTGAAATATTTTATTTCCTTGGAACATCACTTTGGTACTTTATCGTTATGACTAAAAACTCTTCTCATCAAACGTCCTCCGGTTAGGATGAAAGTTGCTAAGACTCTCATCATTATCTGCTGTGAATACAGAATAACAGACACTTCAATTGAATTTCCATTTTTTTTATTTTAATCTCAAAATAATATATTTTTCGTTTTAAAAGGATACATATGGTCGCATTAAATGCCGTTACGAAACAACAAGGTTCAAAAATTCTGTTCGCGAACGGATCATTACAGATCAATCCTGGTGAAAAAATCGGTCTGGTCGGCCCGAACGGCGCGGGTAAAACGACAATTTTTAGATTAATTATGGGTGAAGAATCCGTAGATCAGGGTTCTGTCAGCAAGCCCGATAAAATTCGTGTCGGATATTTTTCACAAAATATCGAAGACATGAAAGGTCGCAGTGTTATTTCAGAAGTGATGTCTGCAGGTAATTTGGAATTATTAACTTCAGAAATTAAACGCCTCGAAGAAAAATTATCTGATCCCGATTTAACCGAAGACGACATGATGAAGACCGTAGA
>CANBND010000131.1 GCA_947370945.1 Pseudobdellovibrionaceae bacterium
ACTAATTTTGGTCAGCCAATTATTAAAATTGAAGATGCGAATTTTGAAAATCGTGGTGAACTGATGCTGCACCACATGCATGAAGGGCTTGATTTGCAGCCTAAATATATGGATGAAACTTTGAAAAATTTGAATAAAATTTGGAAACGTCCAGTGAATTTAATCACGGTTATGGAAAATGTTCCGCAGATGTTTAGGTTTGATGGTAATGAAATGACCAGACACACAATGGGCGAAGCTTCTAAGGCTGATCCGCTTCAGCCATCATTGCCTGCGCAGAATTCTTGAAAATAAACATAGACAAAAATATGTTTAAATATTAATTTTTACATATGTCGAGCAAAGACCGCGTTCTAGTTTATTCAGATGACCCCAAAGACAAAGCTCTGCTTGATGGGTCGGCTGCAAAAAAAACACAAACTGAATTCGAAAGCAAATTTTTAGAAAAAAATAATTTCACCGCCGTTTTTCGCATCGAAAAAAATGGTCGTGGTGGAAAAATTGTAACAGTTCTGGATCAATTGCCGACCCAGGAAAAATTTCTAAAAGACTTAACGAAGGAATTCAAAGTTAAATGTGGCGTCGGCGGAACATACATTATTGAAAAAAATGTCGGAGTGATTGAAGTCCAAGGCGATAATCGTGAAAAAATGAAAAAAATCTTAGAATCCAAAAAAATAAAGTTTAAAGGCGTATAACAAATGAAAAAAATTGCCATCATAGATGATTTCGAAGAAAGCTGCTTGTTGATGTCAGAAATTCTTTCGCCGAACTTCAAATGCGAATATTTGTGCAGATCCGATATCGCTATCGAGTTTATTCAAAAGTATCAACCTGATCTGATTTTGATGGATTACAAAATGCCCTACGTAACTGGTGTCGAGCTTTGTAAAGTTCTGAAAGCTCACGACATATTTAAGAAAATTCCAATTATCTTTGTTTCCGGCGCAGTAACAACCGAAGAACGTATTGAAACTTTAGAATCGGGTGGAGATGATTTTATTTCAAAACCTTTTCACCCCAAAGAACTATTGCTACGCGTACAAAAACGGATTGAATACATAGGTGCCGGTAAAATTGAATCAGCAGGTGTAAATAAAAATATTTTATCCGTCGGAAATTTAAATTTAAACTTGGCCTCGCGTTTGGTGCAAGTTGATCAAAACGAAATAACTTTAACGCCAAAACAATTTGATATCTTGCACCTATTAATTAAAAATAAAAATGAACTTGTTTCACGTGATGATTTTATGAAAAAAATCTGGGGACATTCCGAAGTCACTTCTCGCAATGTTGATTCGCAAATTAATTATTTAAAGAAAAAGATTGAAGGTTTTAATTGTGAAATCACAGCGGTACCCAGTCATGGGTACCGTTTGGATGTTAGAAATTAATTAGATTTTTTCTGATCTCGTTTTTTCTTGAAAAATTTTTTCAACATTGAGCTCGCAACATCTTTCATTAATCCTGATTCAGCATTAAACTGATGATTAAACCGGGAATCGTTCGATAAATTTTGTAGACTGCCTAATGCTCCGCCTTTGGGATCATGTGTTGCGAAGACAACACGTGAAATTCTTGATTGCACCAATGCGGCAGCACACATAAAACAGGGTTCGAGTGTGACATACAAAGTGCAATCATTTAGTCGCCATGATTTTAGTTTCTGGTTTGCTCTGTGAATAGCAACAAGTTCCGCATGCCCCAAAACTGTGCATTTTGATTCGCGAAGATTGGTAGCTTTGGCTAAAATCACACCATTTTTGTCAGTTATGACGGCTCCGATCGGAACTTCGCCGATGACTTCTGATTTTTCGGCCAGTTTCAGAGCTAAAATCATCATTTTTTCATCAAATTCTTGCGTTCCAGGAATGGCTATCATAGTTTGTTTCATTCTATATATCTTGTAAAAAAAAAATCCATTAGGGAAGGTCGGGTGAGTTAAAATGGCACTAGTCAAAATCAGAGACGGAGAAAGTTTCGAATCTGCTTTCAGAAAATTTAAAAAATCTTGTGAAAAAGCCGGCATTCTTGCGGAAGTAAAAAAACGCGAACATTTCGAAAAACCAAGTGTTTCTGCAAAGAAAAAATCAATCGCTGCCCGTAAGCGCGCAAACAAAAAAGTACGCACTGGCGGATTCAGAGAACGTCCTGCTCGCGAAGAATAGATCTTCGTAAGTAGAACACAATATTCATTATCTAAATTTCGGATCTGTAAAAGGGTCCGAAATTTTATTTCAAACAGGAAATAATTCAAATGGAAATTCGTGAAAAAATATTAGCTGATATCAAAGCAGCAATGATCGCAAAAAATTCTGTCACATTAAACACACTTCGTTTTTTAAATGCTGCGATTAAAAACAAAGAAATTGAATTAAGACCAGAGCCGATTTCGCCAGATGACATCATGGGTGTTATTAAAAAATTGGTTAAACAACGTAAAGAATCTATTGATCAATTCACGACCGCAGGCCGTATGGATCTTGTCGATCAAGAAACAGCAGAATTAAAAGTCATGGAAGCCTACATGCCGGCACAAATGTCGAAAGAGCAAATCGAAGCTATGGTTTCGGAAATTGTTGCGGCCACTGGTGCTAAAACGATCAAAGACATGGGTTCAGTCATGAAAGCTGCGATGGAAAAATCCGCAGGCCAAGCTGACGGTAAATTATTAAGTGAAATTATTAAATCTAAATTATCTTAATTTGTGAGAGGAAACTTTTGTGCGATATCCGCAGGAATTTATCGAAAAAGTTTCAGAATCTTCAAGTCTTGTTGAAGTCATTTCCCAATACACACAGTTAAAACCCAGTGGGGGCGGCTTTATGGGCCGCTGTCCATTCCCAGATCATCAAGAAAAAACAGCCAGCTTTTCTGTCAGTGACGCCAAGCAGGTTTACCATTGTTTTGGCTGTAAAAAATCCGGAAATATTTTCAGATTCTTGCAAGATTACAACGGAATGAATTTTCCAGAGGCCCTTGAATATTTAGCTGACAAAAATGGAATTCCAATTCCTCAAGACAATTCAGAGAACAAAGATCAAAACACTTTAAATTTCGACAAAAAAAAATTAATGTTGAAGGCGAATAAACTGACTGCAGAATTTTACCAAGAAATTTTAAAACGAGCACCCAATGACAGTCCGATTAAACAATATGTTCAAAAAAGAAAATTAAAACCTGAAACGATCGAAGAGTTTCAAATCGGATTTTCTCCGACCGAATGGGAATCGCTATCTAATCATCTGACAAAAAATAATATATCTTTGGAATTAGCTGAAGAGGTCAAGCTTGTGAAAGCCCGCAAAGAAAACAAGGGCTATTTCGATTTATTTCGCGATCGCTTAATGTTCCCGATTCATTCGGCCAGTGGCGAAGTTTTGGCTTTTGGTGGGCGAATTCACGATCAGGGTGAGCCTAAATATTTAAATTCACCGGAAACATATGTGTTTTCAAAAGGTAAAGTTTTATACGGGTTAGCACAAACTGCAAAATATATTCGGTCTGAAGATTGTGCTGTTATCGTCGAAGGTTATATGGATTTAGTCAGCCTTTATCAGTCAGGAATTAAAAATATCGCAGCAACAATGGGTACGGCATTAACCCCCGAGCACGCCAAATTAATCAAACGTATGACAACCAATGTTGTTGTATTGTTCGATTCGGATGATGCAGGTCAGGCTGCTGCTGAACGCAGTTTAACAATTTTATTATCGCAAGGATTATTTCCGAAAGGATTAATTTTGACGGACGCGAAAGATCCCGATGAATTTATTCAAAAATTTGGAGCTGATGAGTTGCAAAAAAAAATTGCGACAGCGCCAGAATTATTTAGTGTGATTTTACAATCTTGGACGACAGATTACCGCGCCGAGGCTTCGCAAAAAGTAAAGTTAGTGGATAAAATAAAACCAATTTTTGATTCTATACAGGACCCCAGACTGAAAAGTTTATATGCTGAAGAGCTGTCGGGTCGCATGAATGTCAGTATGGACTGGTTGCGCTCGGCCTTTAAGTCGACAGCCTCCGCTAATAACGCCCCGAACAATTCACAAGGTCGTACGTTTGTTATGAATGAAAATGCGATTGTTGTTCCCGCGCTGCCATCTGAAATTCAGCTACAGAATGCTCCACATGTCGAGCTATTGCTATTACAGCTAGCCCTCAAGAGTCGTGCCAATTTTGAATGGATATTGAATCAACCAGAGCCCCATACAATTAAGCAAATAGTAAGCCAAATCACGCATTTACAAGTCAAAGAGCTCATGGAAAAAATCGAGCAAGTATATAGACAAGACGTGAATAAATTTGATAAGTTCTTCAGTCTGCTAATTGAAAAAATTGATCGACCAGAACTGTTGTTTGATAAATCAAATTTCACTGAATTTGATATTGAAAAAGAACAAAAGTTTTTGTCGGATACGATTAAAAAAATTCAGCAGAATTTTTTAAGAACACAGGCGAAAAAATTAGTGAACGACATCAAACATAATAAAACCGGAGCAGATAATTCGGTGGATGTTGAAAAATTAAAAGAATTTTCTGATTTGCAAAAAAATCGCCTGTCTTTGAAAAAATAAATTTCGGCAAGCTACTATAAAAATGCCGCGATCTGATTTTTAGAATTTATTAATTTTATTAAAGCACGGAGTTTCAATGTCGAAAAAAAATCAGAACGAAGAAGAATCAAAATCAACCTCAGGTGTTTTTACAATAGCCCAACAAGAAACTGCAGCAGCAGAAGAGCTTCAAAAATTAATTAAGCTGGCTAAAGAAAAAGGTCGCATCACGATTGAAGAAATTAATGAAGCGCTTCCTATTGAAATTTGCGCAGCCAGTGTCATTGATAATTTCATGACAGCGCTTGAGGCCAACGGCGTTGTCATTACCGAGTATTCAGATGCAGCAAAAGCTGAAGAGCAAGAAGAGTTCTTAGCAAATGCGGACGAAGATGATGATGACGAAGATGAAGTTAAAGAAGTCGAAGACGTTAAGGGTGCAGATCCGGTTCGTTTGTATTTACGAAAAATGGGTTCGGTTTCATTATTAACTCGTGACGGTGAAGTTGAAATTGCTCGCCGTATCGAAAAAGGTGAACGAGAAATCGTTCGCTCGATGTTGATGTCACCATTAGGCACATACGAAATTATTAATTTGGGCAAACGACTGGATCAGGGTCGTATCAAAGTGAAAGCGATTTTCCGTGGACTTGAGGACGAAGATCATCAGTACGATGAAAAAGAATATATCGAAAAAATTCATCAATTAATCGGTGTTGTGGCTCAGTACCAAACTGACACAGAAAAAGCTTTCACAACTTTGCGTGATGAAAACGTAAAACCAGATATTAAAGTTAAATTGAATGAAGAAGTTCGTGTTCTGAATGAAGCATTGATGGCTAATTTTGAATCGATCAATTTCAATCGTAAAACGATCAATCGTGTAGTGATTAAATTTAAAAATTTAGTGAACCGCATGGGCTCGCTTCGTAAGCGCATCAAAGACGGTATCGAGAAAACATTTTCAAAAGATGTTGCTGCGATGGTTGATAAATTAAAAGTGATTGAGACCAACGAAAAAGAATTAATTAAAATGACTCGTGAAACGGGTCACAGTTACGGAAAATTCAGAACATATACACTGCAAGCCCAAGAAGCTGAGATTCGTTTAAAGCGTTTGCATTTCGACACTGAAATGAATTTCAGATGGATCCAAGAAACATACACGGCCATCTGGAAGGGCGAGCGTGAAGCCGATGCTGCGAAATCAGAATTGGTTGAAGCGAATTTACGTCTGGTTGTATCGATTGCAAAAAAATATACAAACCGCGGTCTTCAATTTTTGGATTTGATCCAAGAAGGTAACATCGGTTTGATGAAAGCCGTTGATAAATTTGAATACCGCCGTGGTTTTAAATTTTCAACCTATGCGACATGGTGGATTCGTCAAGCGATCACACGTGCAATTGCCGATCAGGCGCGTACAATTCGTATTCCTGTTCACATGATTGAAACAATTAATAAACTTGTGCGTACACAGCGTATGCTGGTTCAAGAGCTGGGCCGTGAAGCGACGCCTGAAGAAATCGCTGATAAAATGGATATGCACGTTGA
The DNA here is from genome assembly GCA_947370945.1 of Pseudobdellovibrionaceae bacterium. GTDB lineage: Bacteria > Bdellovibrionota > Bdellovibrionia > Bdellovibrionales > Bdellovibrionaceae > Pseudobdellovibrio. Next base: position 6,114 of record CANBND010000131.1, read on the forward strand.
TAAGGTTCGTAAAGTTTTAAAAATCGCAAAAGAGCCAATCAGTTTGGAAACACCTGTCGGCGAAGAAGAAGATTCAAGCTTGGGTGATTTTATCGAAGATAAAAAAGTCATCAGCCCTGCTGAAGCGATTGTAAATTTGAATTTAGCTGAACAGACTCGCCGTGTTTTATCGACACTGACTCCACGTGAAGAAAAAGTTTTACGTATGCGTTTTGGTATCGGTGAAGAAGCCGATCATACTTTGGAAGAAGTGGGTCAGGATTTTAACGTAACCCGTGAACGTATTCGTCAGATTGAAGCGAAGGCACTTCGTAAATTACGACACCCAAGCCGTTCGAATAAATTAAAAACTTTTGTTGATAATTAGATTTCAAAGTCTGCGTGCAACAGCGCCTGTCCGAACGATTACAAACTGTCTTTGATCACTTAAATCCCAAACAAGATGTTTGGGATTTTTGTTGTGATCATGGGTATTTGGGCGGTGCCGCTTATAAAAGTCAAAAATTTGCCAATATCTACTTTGTGGATCAAGTTGAATCAATCATTCAAAAATTAAAAACACGCTTTGATCAATTTGTTTTTAATAAAAACAATCAAAGCCAAGTGCATTTTTTGTGTCAAAGTGCTGAAAGCCTAAATCAAGAAATCACCGGAACTATTTCAATTACCGGTGTTGGCGGATTAACAATTTATACAATTTTATCGCAGCTGGCAGCGAAGAAAAACTTAAAAGCAAATAGACTTATTTTGGGTCCTCATCGTGACAATGAAAAACTGTTGTTGCTAATTTCTGAAAACGAAAATTTAAAAAATTATTCTTTGCAAAAAACAACGACTGTCCTTGAAGACGGTCGAAATCGTGATATTTTTATTTTTGATTTAAACTTTGAAGTTAGCGTTTAACTGCAAATCCCATATATGACAGTAGTAAACTTTTTGTAAATTCAAAACGCAAAGTTTTTGGAACAACACCTGTGAATAAATTTTTAATCGGAATTGTGCTAAATACAGGTTTGATACCAATCATGTTTTGAGTGCTCATTCCAGCCAGTTCGCAATAATTTGCAAGTTCTTTGGGTTTAATAAATAAATGTATGACGTGCAAATGTTTTGGCGTATTTTTAACGATCCATTCGACGACTTTGATAATTACTAAATGAGCTAATGGATTTCGGTTGAACGTATGAAATACAAATAAACCATTTGGTTTTAACACGCGTGAAAATTCTTTGATGACATCGGCTGGATGTTC
>CANBND010000132.1 GCA_947370945.1 Pseudobdellovibrionaceae bacterium
AGCCGTTACACTTCGCGCACAGATTGCAAAACTGATGGGTTTTAATTCGTGGGCTGATTATCGCACCGATGGTCGCATGGCCAAAGACAGCGCCACAGTTTTAAATTTTTTAAATAGTCTAAAAACAAAATTGGCAAAACGAAATCAAGATGACTTTGCAAAAATTTTAAAATTTAAACAAGAATCACAACCACGCGCAGTTAAATTAGAACCGTGGGATATGTCATATTACAGTTACCAATTGCAAAAACGCGATTATAATTTAGACGAAGAAAAAATTCGCGAATACTTTCCTGCGACTTCTGTCATCGCTGGCTTATTCGAAACATATTCAAAAATGTTGGGCGTCAAATATGTTGAAATGACGGATGCGAAAACATGGGCAACCGATGTTAAATTATATGCGATTCACGATTCTGCAACGAACAATTTGATTGGATATTTTTATACAGATTTTTTTCCACGCGCTGGCAAATACGATCACGCAGCAGCGTTTCCGCTAATTGCAGCCCGCGAATTATCAAATGGTCAATACAGTTTACCGGTGTCATCGATTGTTGCAAATTTAAATCCCCCGATGAATGGCAAACCGTCGTTGTTGTCACATGATGATGTTGAAACTATTTTTCATGAATTTGGCCACATCATGCATCAAACTTTAAGTCGTGCACCCTACGCAAGTCTATCGGGTTCAGCGGTCGCACAAGATTTTGTCGAAGCTCCGTCACAGATGTTAGAAAACTGGACATGGAACGCAGACGTTCTGAATTCAATTTCAGGTCACTATTTAAATCCGTCAGAAAAATTGCCAAAAAATTTATTAAATCAAATGATCGCTGCGCGCGGATTTAATCAAGCCTACGGTTACACAAAACAATTATTATATGCGCTGTATGATATGACGTTACATACTCAAGATGGCTCAGCGGATGTGAATCAGACATTTTTAGATTTATATAAACAAATTGTAGGACAAGATCCTTTACCAGGTTCTAAATTTCCGGCTTCGTTCGGACATTTGATGGGTGGTTACGATGCCGGATACTATGGATATTTATGGTCCGAGGTTTACGCGCAAGATATGTTCACAATATTTCCTGAAAATAATTTATTAAGCCCTGCTGTTGGCGCCAGCTACAGAAAAAATATTTTAGAACCTGGCAACATGAAAGACGCTTCTGAGTTATTAAAAAATTTCTTGGGTCGCGAACCAAATTCGGATGCATTTTTTAAAAAATTGGGCCTGTAAGAGTCGACCCCAAAATTTATATTTTAAATCCTAAGCACACAGCGATAGCGATACGATTTTTGCAATCAAATCATCGTATTCAACGCCCGCTTTGTGCGCCGATAATGCATAATCTTCTTTTTTAGCAATCGATGGATTTGGATTTGCTTCGATAAAATAAACATCTTCGTCTTTGACCCGCAAATCAATACGACCAAAACCCTGCATATTTAACAAATGATATATTTTTTTACATTCAGAAATAATTTTTTTCTGAATATGCTCGGGAAAATCCACAGCCCAACCTGAATCAATGCCCCATTTTTTTCTGTAGGCTTGATTCCATTTACTGTTGTAAGTCGCAAATTTGGGCTCGCTGTCTGGAACTTGTTTGAAAAATAATTCACGTGGAGGGAAGGCCACCAATTTTTCATTCCCCAAAATACTGACGTAAACTTCGCGCCCATCGACAAATTCTTCGATGATAGCATCAACATCATGTTTTTCATGAATAAATTTAATTCGAGCCAAGGCTTGTTTTTCATTTTCAACATATGAACTTTGCGAAATTCCTTCAGAGGATTCTAATTGCAATGGTTTGACAAATGCAGGATATTTAAAATCTTTTAATGATTTTATGTTCTTTGTTTTTTTAATCACAAAAAATTCAGGTGTTTTAATTTGATGATAATTTAAAATAACTTTTGTTAAACCTTTGTCTTTGCAAAGTTGTAAACTCATCGGACCTGCACCGGTGAATGGAACCCCTACCATCTGCATTAACGCTGTCACGTTGGGCTCTAAAACTCGGTTGCCGCCGAAGGCTTCGCTCATATTAAAAACCAGATCTGGTTTTTCGGATTTTACAGTTTGTAAAAAAGCTTCGATATCATTAAAAATTCCAAACGGGACGACTGTGTGACCTAAATTTTCCAGTGCGGTCTTTACGTCTTTTTCAGTTTTCCAGTCGGGCGTATTCCAGTACGCATCGTATTCATCAGGTTTTAACTGAACCGACAGATCAAACAAAAGAATTATTTTTAACGTTTTCATTGTATCATCCTATGCTGTACGTTTAAATTTTCCGGTAAATAAATAATTTTTAACCAGACTGGTTAAAAAGCTGGAAACTTCCATCGTTGTTTGCAATTCAGTTTTACCCAATCGCAAATCCAATTTCTGACAACGCACGATCAAGCGCTTTACGAATAAATCAATCGTGAATTTTTTCTCGTTGGTGGCCCATGCCACAGTAGCGACGATTTGCTTTCTGTGTTTTTTCATAAATTTGTGAGCAAAAATATCTTTTTTATTTTTAATTTCAAAATTATTAAAAATTAATTTCAAATCCGCATCGTAAAAATCGGGATAATCATCAGCAAAATCGTTTTTTTTCTTTGCATAATGCTTTTCAAGCGTCGTTGATAAATTTGATACGGCTGACGGCAATCTGCCGCCTTCGGCTGTGTTTTTTAATTTTAAACTTTCAACAGATAATTCAGAAATATAATTTAATTTATTTAAAGCCACTGGCCATTTTGCGTATTCTTTTTTCCAATTGATATTTGGCGAAAGCCACACTGCAAATGTTTCTGCGAAATCTTCATCAGGATGCGCCTGTGCATACCAACGATCCAGATGTTTAACGTAACTTTTACTGAAAGGCTGCGGCCTGTAAGTTTCGGGTTTATATTCCAGATTTGGCGAACCAAAAATTTTTTGCCATTTTTTAGTTTTCGAAAATTTAAAACAATGATCAAAACAATGTCCCGCTTCGTGACGCAACAGTTTCATAAACCATTCATCAGTATCGCCTTCAACTTCCAGCATCATGTGTTTTTCTAAATTGCGTAGTCTGGTGTTCGCTAAAAAAAATGGAACCGAAATCGCATTCATGCCTTCGGGACTAAACCATTCATCACCGAAAAATATTTGCGGTAAAAAACGAAGGCCTTTGCTTTCAAGTTCTGATTTTAATTGCGTGACATATTTTTCAACGTCGCTGTCAGTGATCGACAATGATAAATCTTTGAAACGAAGTTTTAAAACTTCGCCGTCGTTCATATCTGTTAGTTTTTCCGCAGAAAAACTGTGTGCTGTCGAAATCCGTGACATGCTGCCTTATCGGCAAGTTCGTCTGAAACTGAAACGTTTGTCATGGGCTTTGGTCTGTGCGTGATCCGAAAGTATGTTAAAAAATGATATCTTAATAATTTCAATGTGTTACAGGTTTAAACTTCCAAAAAATAGGAGTTTTTATCATTGTATAATGACTTTGATTAAAAATTATTATACAATAATTTCGATGTGTTACAGGTTTAAACTTCCAAAAAATAGGAGTTTTTATGAATTCAGTAAAACTTGAATATAGTAAATCAAAAATAGATAAAGCCGGAGACCAACTCAAAGATCAAGCCACCACTGATGCAAATAGAACAAAGGCACTCGATATACTTTCTAATTGGCGCGATGTTCACGCGACATCGCTTGGTACTTTTGCCAAAATATTAAAAACCCGATCTCGAAAAATTAACAATGCAGCCATTGTTGCCCAGAGACTCAAAAGAACTCCGTCGATAGTATTAAAACTTAAAAACCACAAGACGATGCGTTTGTCCGCGATGCAAGATATTGGAGGAATTCGAAGCATTCTTGAAACCACAGAAATGGTCTATCAATTACTTAATCTGTATAAAAAATCTAAATCTAAACATGATCTTTTTTCAATGGATGACTATATTGAAAGCCCTAAAAAAGATGGTTACCGCGGAATTCATTTAGTTTACAAATTAAAAAAAACACCCAGTTTATTCATCGAAATACAATTACGATCTCAGCTTCAACATATCTGGGCAACTGGCGTAGAAGTTTTCGGCACACTCAAAAACAGCTCTTTCAAATCTGGCCACGGCAGTCAAAAGTGGCTGGATTTTTTTCAGCTACTGAGTTCGGTATTTGCGCTGAAAGAAAACCACACCGTTTTAAATCAGCATAAATCTGTATCTAAAGCCGAACTTATTAAAATGTTAAAAAATATAATTACCGAATTGCAAGTGGTTGATAATCTGAACGTATATACCGCTGTATATAAAATAATTTCTGAAAAAACCGAAAAGGGTCGCCAAGGACATTACAGTTTAATTTTATTGAATTCGCGCGAAAATACGATTTCATTAAAGACATATGGTTCTAGCCAATACGAAATCGCAGCAAAATCATATTTGAAATTGGAACAAGAACACTTTAATGACAAACAGATAAATATCGTTTTAGTAAATACAGGCGATCTTAAAAAACTTGAAGAAAGTTATCCAAATTATTTTATGGATACAAAAACTTTGGTCAGAAATCTTTCTATGATTATGTTAGATAAATTTATTTGATTTGAATCCGCTTTGATTTCGTAACTACTTCCATGACGACATCGCTCATAAAATTCATTCCGTTTTTTAAAAAATCTGTGTACGTTTTTTCGGTCAAAGTTGAAACATTTATGAACTTATAATCTGTGAACACATCGGCAGATTCATAGACTGCACAATTTCCTGCTGTGTCTAAAAAAACTAAATGTCCGTCTGATTTTAAACCCATACCTTTATATAAAATTGGATCCAAGCTGGCTTTAATCAAATGGCATTTGGCTTTGAAATCCGTCAATGGCAAATCGAGCAGGCCTGCAATTAATCCTGCGGGCACTAACATTTTCATGACTGTGAAATCACGAACCTTGTCTGCAGATGCGAACTTTTCGATTCGACGCGAGCCCGTGCTGCCAGAATGTCTTTTTAATAAAATTTCTCCGTGACTGTTCAGCACATAATCCCCGAAAGCACCTTGAATAAATTTTTTAACTGGCACATCCATCCATTTATTTACACGTTTCAGTTCAAAATATTCAGGTTTAAATTCATCTTCAAGCAAATATTCAGGGCTTCTTTTATTTTTAATGGCTAATTGAAATAACTGACCCTTTTGATTCGTAAAAAATAAATCTTCGAAAGTTAAACCCGCCGTACCGGCAAGCCAAGGCCCCTGAGCATCCAGAACATCAACAGTTAACAAATCTGGAATTTGATTTTTTTCTTGAGATTTACGAAATAGTTTTCCGCTTTCATTCATAAAAAAAACTTCATTAAAAAACCCATAAATAATTTTTTTAAATTTATAGGCTTCGGCGGCATCTGATTTAACAAAAGGATAATCCACCAGTTGACGCAGACCCAGTTTATTTTTAAATGACAATAGCTTGGCTTTTCCTGAAACGATGACAGCCATATAATTATCATTACCTGAATTTGGAACAACAACACGAGTCGCATCAGAAACTTGAGCACTGGATAGGCTCTCAGAGTAAACCTTAGAACCTTCGATGGGTGAATACGTCAGAAATCGACCTTGTTCTGTAAAAATAGAAATTTTAAATGCATCATTTGCTGTTTCGATGTGATCAATGCGATCTCCGGCTGACAACTGAATTTGAATCGGCATCCATTTTTTTAAATACGTATGCCAGACTTGCAATTGACGATCGTCTGTTAGTTTATAAATCACGTCATGAAAATAGGCCGTATTGTCTTTGAAATTATTAAATCGACTGGCCATCAGTTTCAGCGCGCTTTGTGCTGCAATATTTTTTTCACTTTCATTAAACTGATTATTAAACATCGCAAGCCCTGCTGAATAATAAGCTTCGATATTATACGACGACATATTTTTATAGTCTGACATTAAAATCTCATCGCACGCAGCGCTCGTACCCGGCATGTCACCGGGGCCGCAAAGCACGTGCCCACGCTGCGGAGCTTCGATATGACGAACTTCGTGAACCAACATCGCCAACATTTCAACGGGATTTAATTCCAAAATACGATCTGTAAATTCAATCCATTTTTCAGAAGGATATGAATTCACCACCGTCGAAGTTTGCGCTTGATCTGATAATGAAATTTTTTTTACATATTTTTGAATATAATTTTTTATATTCATGGCCATCCCAGCAAACTCAGGGCCCCAATTCGTTGGAACTTTGTAACTGCCGCGATCAATCGCAACTAAAGTTTTATACAGCTGTGTGCGAGCATCGTTATTTGCACAAGAAAAATTTTCCTTAGAAATTTCTAAATTATATTCTGACTGAAATTTTTCAATTTGTGCCAACGACGGACACCCGACTACCGCCGCCGTATCACCAGACTTTTGTCGTGCTGTGCTGGCAAAATCAGTTTTTTGTTCAACATTTCGCATCTGAATGACAACGACTGCCGTCACCAAGCACGATAAAAATAAAATATTTAAAAAACCAAATCTTCTCATTTAAATATTTTATAACTTTTAGAATAAGGACTCAATGGTAGCTGTGAAATCTGTACTTTTGTGCGCCTTAAATTTGATGATTTCGGGTTTATTAAGATCTTAAATAAAAAACTTGTCCGACGCGATCAATGTGCTCAATCAGTTCGGCGGATTGAATTTCTTCGAATACACTTAAATCAAAAGTATATGGTAAATTTAAATCATCCAAGCCACTTCGAATTTTATTCAACGAAGTTAAATCCAATTTGCTATTTATAAAAGTAAGATCAATATCAGAGCCTGGTTTAAAATTGCCCTTTGCTCGCGACCCGTAAATTATCACTTTTTGAATTTGTATTATTTGGCCGAAAAAAGAATTTATTTTATCGACAGTATTTTGATCTAATCCAAATTTCATATTTATTTTTTTAAACTGATCAGTATTTTTTCAAGATCAATAAATAATGAATAATATTTATCAAAAATGGCATTAACCACTTTTTTTGCGACAACTTGATCATAGGAATGAACAGTTAAAGTACGACTTTCAACCATATCCATCCAAGCCTGACCATCACTAATCAGCGATCGTTTAAAAGCTAAGCGAAAGGCATCTTTGCTGCCTTGGATATTTGTTTCACCTTGGGCTTCATAGAAATCTTTGATCGTATTCCATGATAATTCGTAGGTGTATTCAAAGGCTTTAATAAGTCCTTGATCTTCTAATTTTGAAAGATTTTTTTTGATAATAAATTCTGTCAGTTGAGCTAAAGCTTTTTGATAGTTTGAGAAACGCTGGACCCATCGAATATCATTTTGTGAA
>CANBND010000133.1 GCA_947370945.1 Pseudobdellovibrionaceae bacterium
GGGTTAAAGGAAATTCTTTTGATGTTACAAATCTGGAAGCCGGTCACAAATATTTTTGGCGCGTAGCCGCTGTGAACAGCGAAAATGATTCAATGTTTACAAAATCACTGTTTACATCATCTGCTTTTGAAATTAAATAGAACTTAGAAATTAACTTCAGAAATAACAAAGGGATCTTATATGTCAAATATGTCAAAAGTCGACAACGAAGTATTACATAACCAAATGAACTGGCGCTACGCTTGTAAAAAATTTGATTCTACAAAACAAATTCGCGAAAGCGACTGGAACATTTTGGCTGAATCATTACGAACAGCCGCTTCATCATACGGCTTACAGCCTTGGAAATTTTTGGTTGTTCAAAATCCAGAACTTCGTGCACAATTGTTGCCGTTGTCTTGGGGACAAACTCCAGTGACTGAAGCCTCACACTTGATTGTTTTCACATACAAAGAAAAAATGGACGAACAGCACATTGAAAAATTGATTCAAACGACGGCCCAAGTTCGTGGCATCGATGCCGCCGGCCTTGAAGGCTACAAAAATATGATGATCGGTGATCTTGTGAAAGGTCCACGCTCTGAAGTTATTAACTGGTGGGCGCAACGCCAAGCCTATATCGCGATGGGCACGTTATTAACAACAGCATCATTAATGGAGATCGACACTCTTCCGATGGAAGGCCTTGATCCCGCAGGATACGACAAAGTTTTAAATCTTGTTGGCACAGGCTGGAAAACCGTTGCAGCAGTTGCTTGTGGGTATCGTTCAGCAGATGACAAATATCAACACAACAAAAAAGTTCGTTTTGAAATGAAAGATGTCGTTGAATTTCGCTAAATTTATTTTCCAGTTAAATTTTGTGAAAGTTTTCACCAGATGATGGGCTTCAGCCTATCATCTTTATTGTCCAGTTTATTTTTCAGCACCATTGCCATTTGGTTATTCAAAGAAAGTAAACGTCGTCAAAATATCAAATTAATTTTAGTATCAATAGCCATGTTCGCTTACAGCTATTTTGTAAATTCACCGTGGCTAGATTGGGGAATCGGATGCGCTTTGTGTGGATTGTCTTATTATTGGTGGGAATAATTTCCTGCACATCAATAAATAAAAATCAAGTCGGAGGCAAAATGAATTTGGATCATCTTAACTACCTAACCGACATCAGCTCTGATCGTGTGAATCAATTTGTCGAACAAGAAAATAAATTATCCCTAGATCGATTAATGAAAGATCCCAGATATGAAAAAACATATTCTGAAATTTTATCTATCCTGACCGCCAAAGACAAATTACCGCACTTTTATTTTATAGGATCTGATATTTATGATTTCTGGCAAGACGAAATTCACGTTCGCGGAATTTTGCGCAAAACAACTGTTGATCAGTTAAATGCAAATAAACCAGACTGGCAAACTGTCATTGATATTGATGCGCTTTCAAAATCTGAAAATAAAAACTGGGTATGGAAAGGCTTTGACTGTTTAGAGCCTCAAAATGAACTGTGCTTGGTTGAATTATCTGATGGCGGCAAAGACGCGAAAGTTCTTCGAGAGTTTAATTTAAAAACACAGTCGTTTGTTGCAAACGGTTTCTATATTCCAGAATCAAAAACAGATGCAACTTGGATTGACCAAAATACATTATATATCTGCGATGGTACAAACCCACAGACATTAACAAATTCAGGGTACCCGACTGTTGTTAAAAAATTAAAACGTGGTCAAAAAATTGAAACTGCTGAAATTATTTTTACGGCTGAAAAAACTGATGTGGCTGCATGGTTATCTAATTACAACCGTGGTGGAAAAAATTATTTTATTTTAAATCAAGCCAAAACATTTTATTCAGGAAAACGTTTTTTAATTTCAGACGACGGTAAAAATACTTTGCAAGCTATTCCAATGTCCGAAGACGCTGAATTTGTACAAATTTTCAACGATCAGTTTTTATTTTCAAATCGATCTGATTTTATAATCAAAGATACGGTTTACAAACCAGGTTCTGTATTTTCATTTTCGTTAAATAACTTATCGAATCCCGAATATCATGTGGTATTTGCACCAACAAAGACTCAATTTTTTGAATTTGCCGTAGGCGCAAAAAATTATTTAATAGTGACGGTGCTTGATGACGTTAAAAAATCGGTTTTGAAATACCAATTCAAAAACAATCAATGGATTTCAGACAAAATAAATTTAGGCGACGCTGGCAATACATCAGTCATGGCGTCAACAAATGATAATGATTTAATTTATTTAAATTTCACAAGCTTCTTAAATCCGACAGAATATCATTATCTTGATTTGCAACATTCCAAATCTTTAAAAAAAATAATGACTTCGCCAATTCGTTTTGATTCAAAAAATCTTGTGGCTGATCAATACAAGACAAAAAGTTCTGACGGCACAATGATTCCCTATTTTGTTGTTCACAAAAAAAATATAAAACTTGATGGAGCAAATCCGACTTTGCTGTATGGCTATGGTGGTTTTGAAATCGCACTGACTCCGCATTATTTAGGTGCCACAGGCAAAGCTTGGCTTGAAAAAGGCGGCGTCTATGTTTTAGCCAATATTCGTGGCGGCGGCGAATACGGCCCCGATTGGCACAAGGGCGGCCTAAAAGAAAATCGACAACTTGTGTTTAATGATTTTTATGCGATCGCCGAAGCTTTAATCGCAAAAAAAATAACTTCACCAAAACATCTGGGCATCCACGGTGGATCAAACGGTGGATTATTAACTTCGGTCGCATTTACTCAGCGCCCTGAATTATTTAATGCGGTCATCAGTGAAGTTCCCTTGGCGAATATGATGGAGTACCACAAATGGTTGTCTGGTAACAGCTGGATGGCAGAATATGGCAACCCTGATGTTCCAGCTGAGCGCGAATATCTTTTGAAATATTCACCACTTCATAATCTGCAAATCGAAAAAAAATATCCAGAAGTTTTTTACGTGACCAGCACCAAAGATGATCGCGTGCACCCCGCACACGCACGTCAAATGGTTGCCCGCATGCGTGAACAAAATCACGCCGTCATTTATTTTGAAAACAAAGACGGCGGCCATGGTCGCGCAGCCAATATGACCGAATATTCAAAACTTTTGGCATTACAGTTTGTTTATTTATTTCAAAAATTATTTTAACAAGGACGTCCATGAATAAAAACTGGTGGAAATATTTTTTCAAACCCTTAACGGCCGAAGTCATGTTTAAACCCAGATTAGGAATACAAACTGAAAACGAAGTCAAAAAAGTTTTATCTGAAATTAATTCAACGAAAAAATTAAATATCTTAGACCTGTGTTGTGGTGAAGGTCGACATTCACATTTATTTGCAAAAAAACACCAGACCACAGGACTTGATTACACCAAAGATTTTTTAAAAGTCGCAAAATTAAAAACGCCCGAAAAAATTAAAAAAAATTTAAAATTCGTTCATGGCGATATGAAACTGACTTCAAAATATTTTGATAAAAACAGTTTTGATTTAGTCACGTCACTTTACAACAGTTACGGTTATTTCGATAAGCGGAGTGACGATTTCAAGGTGTTGACTGAAGTTTATAACGTATTAAAGCCCAGAGGTTATTTTGTGATAAATACTTTAAACGGCAGTGGCGTCGCACATCATCTAGGCGACCACAAACCAACAGGCGTCGGCAACGAAGTTGAAAAAAATGTTTTTGTTTTAGACAATGCCTATTTAAATAAAAAAGAAATGCGCACCTATTCTGACTGGAAAATTATTGATGCCCGAAAATCCAAGGCTAAAATATTTCGCGGACATTTCATGCAGAATGTTTACACCAACACAGAATTAAAAACTTTGCTTAAAAAAGCAGGTTTTAAAATTGTCAAAACTTGGGGCGCTTTGCACGGTACAGAATTCGACGAAAAAACATCGTGGCATCAGACTATTTTGGCGCAGAAGATTCAAAACCTTTAATTCCGGATACCGAATCGACGACCTTTTCTGGTGCGCCTATAAAGCAATTTGAAGTTGCTTATATTTTGCAATCAAGTCCGATATGGACCAAAAATCACAACTTAAAATTGAATTCTTTCAGCTTGGCCTGATACTAAATAAATCAAATTTGAAGATCAATCAAAAAACTGAGATCACATTTTTTATTCAAAACGAAAAAATCTCACCTGTACTGTGTGCCACAGCGAATGGTCTTTACAAAATTCAGCTAGCTAAGTACGAATCTAACAACCGGTGGGTTGCGTGCAATTATACAGGATTGACAGTTTTAGAAGAAGAATTAGTTCGTTTTATTAAAAATATTGAAATTAAAAAAATAACATCAATAGAATTAACTCTAAAAATTAAGCTATTTATTTTTCAACACATTCTCTAACATTAAAAATTGTTCCTGAAGCAATTTTTTATCCACACGAAAATGACAGTGAAAATAAATGTAATCCTGTGCAAATAAATCATACTCGATACTGACATTATCATCTGAATAATAGAGTACTTCCTCATGACCATTTTTATGCCGTATGTAGGCATACGGTGTCGATCTTGATCGGTAGTCGTCAATTTTTTCTTGCTGTTCTGGAGTAACTAAAAAATTAAATATCTCAAACGCGTACACAGTTTCAGATTCAAAGAAGAAAAATATTTTACATTCACCCCAAGGTCTTACAAAATTTTTGAATGTATTAAAATTTTTAATGCTTTGTTGGTACTGCATATCGCCTCATCGGCTGTGAATTCGAAAAGTCAAAATATACAGACTTTGAACCAGCTAACTATTCAAAACCTTTGCACAACCTTATCCACATCTGCGTTTGAAAAGCTTATCCCTAATAAGCCGACTACCGCTAGTATTAAAATTTGCTTCTTCATTTATTTCTCCTTTGTTGTTTTGCTAATGCAAAAAAAAATGTTTTCAGAAAACTTATCCACACAGCACGTGTTGAAAACTCTGATGCTGTGCAAGTTATGAAAAAATAAAGTGTTTGTATAATTCATAATTATGAGTTTATTATGATTTTAAATGAGTTTACTATCCCCCCCCCTAGAGGCTTTCTGGGCCGTTGTTCAAAAAGGAACCGTCCAGGAAGCAGCTCGTACAATTGGATTAACTCAGACAGGTGTCACACAACGTATTCGCTCGATTGAAAAAATGTTGAACACAACACTTTTCATCAGATCTCGAAAAGGTATGAAGTTGACGACGGAAGGCGAAAGCCTTTTGCACTATGTGAAAAATAGTTTAGAAAACGAGGGGATGACCCTATCAAAGATCCAAGGCACGAACATTGATAGCATCATCGAAATCAGCATCTCAGGACCATCCAGTATATTGCGGTCTCGGGTCATTCCCAACTTATCTGAAACATGTCGTAAAAATAAAAATTTACGTTTTAGATTTGATTTGTCTGATGTCGACAGCAACTCTGATAAATTAAAAACAGGATTTTGCGACCTTGCGATTTTAGAACACCATGACGTTACCAAAGAAATGGATTCTAAAATTTTAAAAGCTGAACGATACAAACTTTATGTAGCGACCTCATGGAAGAGGCGCACTTTTACTGACATTATCACCAATGAGTCTATCATCGATTTTAATTCCAAAGACATGATGACGCTAAATTATCTAGATAAATATAAATTAAAATCCAAAGTCAAAAAAGAACGCCATTACGCAAATAATACTGACGCATTAACATCCATGATCACATCTGGCATGGGCTATTCTGTGCTTTCAGAAGAATATGCGGCCGCACACATAAAAAAAGGAGAGCTTTTTGATATCTCTCCTTCGCAGTTTTTTGATTTTAAAATCGCACTTGCTTGGTATCATCGACCGCATATGCCTGAATATTTCAGACATATTACAAAAACGATCCTCTAATTATTTCAACTTATAACTTAAGCGAATATCAGACTGTTCTTCTTTCAGAACTTTCACGATTTGACGTTTGCTGAACGGACCGTCCACATTTAAACCGTAACACTGAACAAGCAATCCTTCTGCGGTTTCCATGATCAACATTTTTTCTTCAAAACCGCGTGTATCTACGATCAACGCCTGACGACTTGAATAATCAATTGTGTTTTCAGTTCTGTTTTCAACCAAACAATTTCCTGAAACTTGATTTTTAAAACCCGGTTCAAAAATTTTAGGACTTAACGGAGAAAAATCCAGATACAATTCAGCATTTGGAAACATCAACGTTTTAGTATTTTGAACAAATTCATAAAAATATGTTCGTGCTGTTTGGCAACGTGCACGCAAAGATTCGCCAGTGTATTCTTTGGTTAATTTCGAACCATCCGGTTGTAAAATTGAACGCTGACATGGATTTGCCGAATGATATTTAATTAAAGTTTCACATGATTTAACAGTTAAAGCTGAATTTGAAATCGCATTTGAATCATACGCCCAATTCGCAGAACCACCTAAATTTTTAATCGAAGCGTCTGCTTTCGATTGCATTCCGCTGTATTCAGTTAATTTTGAAAATTCATCATTAGAACATTGACGATATGGACCTGACGATTGAACTGCTCCGCCACCGTTATTTGGATTTTGTGGCTGCTCAACAACTCCACCGCCGACCGTGCCTGCACCACTATTATCAACAGGCGGTTCATTCGGAGCCACAACAACAGGATCCGTGTTTTTTGTTGGACGAGCATTATATTTTACTAAATAGTCTGTCGATTTTTTACAGTCTTTTAAAATACGAGCTTGATCATAATATTTAATTTCAGTCGATATACGAGTCACAACTGTTTTTCGGCACGGCTCAGATTTGTGATGCTCGATCTCTGAATCACAACTTTTGACAGCTGCAATCGCAGACTGAATTGCTGCATTATCTTTTTTTCCTTTGGATGCATCAACAGCTGAATTTGCCGAAGTTAATAAATTTCTCCATGCAATTAATTGCGAAAATTCGGTGGCGCTGCATTCGCGTGTAATTTGCGAAGGCGGCAATTCTTGAACGACAGGTTCTGCTTGCACACCACCGCCATCAGTATTTTGATTTTGATCAACACCACCGGCAGCCGCAGCTGGCTTTGACGATGATCCTGATCCGCAGCCCATAGCCGCTAATATAAATGCTGAGCCAAAAATAATACAAATAGTTAGTACTGGACGATTTAATTTTCTCATACTTCCCCCGAAATATTTTTTATGAACACAAAACATCTATCACGACACAGACAAAAACAGAGCTGTTATCTTTTTTGACAGGTAATTCTTACCCGAATTTACATTTTGCGGCC
>CANBND010000134.1 GCA_947370945.1 Pseudobdellovibrionaceae bacterium
TCGCCGAATAAATATCAGACTGAGTCGATGTCACAACACGTGAAGTGAAAGTCGACGCATTAAAACTATGCTCAGCATAAAGAACTAATGAAACGTCAAAAGCTTTGACGACTTTGCTATCTGGAACTTTTCCAAAACACATATGAAAAAAGTTTTCAGCGATACTTAAATTTGGATTTGGAGCAATAAAATCTAAACCTTTTTTGAAGCGGTAGTCAGCAGCAACCATAGTAGGAATTTTTGCGAGTAAACGAATCGCTTTATCCATGTTTGCTGCAGGGCTAGCATCCCAAATACGTTCATCTTCACAACCTAAAAAGCTGACACCTGTGCGGATTGAATCCATCGGATGACATTTTTTTGGTAAAGTTTGAATAACATTTAAATTCGCTTTTGAAATTTCACGAAGTGATTTTTCTTTTTTAGAAAATTCAGCAAGTTGTGCAGCATTTGGTAATTCGCCGTTATACATTAAATATGCGACCTCTTCGAAACTGCAATTTTCGGCAAGATCTTGAACAGGGTAGCCACGGTAAACCAAAGAATTTGTTTCAGCATTCACTTTTGAAACGCTGGATGTATCCATCACGACGCCTTCAAGGCCTTTTTTAACGTTCATTTTTTCGGGTTCAGCGATGTAATCGGGGTTGATATATTCTGACATTTGAGGCTCCTTCGGTAAAAATTAATGACTTAACAGTATCAAAATGAATTAGTTCAAATCAATTTGTTTTATTTTAAGACTGTATTTTGAACCATATTGGTACGCATTATATTTGTTCATATCTTTGTTATTTAATTTTTTTGATACATACCGATAAGATGTCATGAAAAATAGCTCAAAAGTAACAGTTTATTTGTTGATGTTGTTGGCAATATTTTCTTGTAAAAAAAAGATAGATGGTTCGTCAATAGGAACTGAATATATTGGAACTTGGAAATTAAAAAATATAACTTGTTCCTCAGGAAATTTAGTTCCAGTCAGATGGCAAGAGTTGCTAATGCTGAATGAGTCAAACGGTGCGTTCGCAGATATTGGGCCAGATTGTTATTGGACAAATAATTCATTTTCAGTTAAGTCAAATTTTGATTCTGTACAGTTTGAAGGAGGAGCCTCAGCATGTTCTCCTGCAAGTTGTTCAATAACGGGTTGGTTTGATAATGGACTGGGTACTCAATCAGGTATTACACAAACTTGTGTTGCGGGGGTGTCACAAGCCACAACCACAGGCTATAAAGTGGATTCCTCTGGTCTTTTGACGTCAACAAATGGCCAAGGTTGCACAGTGAATTATCAGCGGATTTCAGGATCGGCTCCCAATGCAAGTTGCCTGAGTCATGATAGTGGTGCTGTCAATGCAACTCAAACAGGAGGCTTTAGCACTTTGCGTGACGGTCTTGATAAGGCAGGATTTCGTTTTACTGTAACGACATCGAATAAGCAGCTGTGGGGAATAAAATTAAAAATGAGTTCCCCGTCGTTGACTTCGGCAACAGTAAAAATTTATGAGGGTGGCAATCAACCTGAAAATGGCACACTGTTAACAACATCTGTCTTAACTGATAACTTGAATCAAAGTTCAATCGTTGATCATTATTTTCATTTTTTTGATGCTCCCATATTAAAAGTTGGCACAAATTATTATATGACGATTCAAGGACTAGGAAGTCCAACAACGGGTTCATTTTCTATAGCTTTTAATTCAGCGACAACAATCTCGCAAACTCAGGCATGGGCCTATACAACGAGTTGGTCATTGTTCGGAACGCAAAGTCCAAACATGGGATTTATATTTGGCGCAGTTGGTTGCCAATAGAATGTTACTTCAGTTTAAAATTAAAAATATTTTGATCGAATTGATTATAATCTTCGTACGCAGTTAATTCATAGAGATCTTTACGGGTTTGCATCAGATCCAACGCCGCAGTTTGCGAACCTGTGGATTTAATAATATCAAGGCCCTTCTCTGTGCCACCCATGGCTAAACGCAAAGTTGTGACCGGATAAATCACCAAATTGTAACCGAAATTTTCAAGTTCAGTTTTTTTGTATAATTTGCCTTTGCCGAATTCGGTCATGTTCGCCAATAACGGAACGCTGATCGCTTTTCTAAATTTTTCAAATTCAGATTCGTCTTGTAACGCTTCTGGAAAAATCATTTCAGCACCTGCATCGACATAGGCTTTAGCGCGATCAATCGCTTTATTCAGGCCTTCAGACGCGCGTGAATCAGTACGTGCGATAATTAAAAAGTTTTCATCCAGTTTTTTACCCAAGGTGGCCGCTTTGATTTTTCTTGTCATCATTTCAGTCGCAACAACAGATTTATTATCCAGATGTCCGCAGCGTTTTGGATTTTCTTGGTCTTCAAGATGGCAACCGGCCAAGCCCATTTCAATAAATTCTTGAATAGTGCGAGTCACATTCATCGGTTCGCCCCATCCGGTGTCGGCATCAATAATCGAAGGTAATTTTGTCGTGCGTGCAATTTGACGCCCGCGCTGAGCGACCTCCGTTAAAGTTGTAAGGCCAATATCTGGATAACCCAAATCATTGGATAAAACAGATCCTGAAATATACACGCCATCAAAATTTTTCTTTTCGATCATCATGCTGACCAACGGAGAGAATGATCCCGGAAACTGCAAAAGTTTTCCTGTTTTTAATTGTTCACGGAAATTTTTTCTTTTTTGTGCGGCAGTGATTTCAGGGAATAACATCTAGATATTTTCCTTTGTTTTAATGACGAGTAACAAATCTAAAAGTTCGGGGATTTTATTTTTTGCAGTTTCAAAGACAACTCGTTTGTCGATTCCAAAATATTCATGGATTAAAAGATTTCTGAAGTTTTTAATTTTCTGCCAAGATATTTCTGGATATTTGGCCTGAATATCTTCGTTGATTAAAGTTGTCGCTTCGCCAATAATCTCAAAACATCTAAAAGTAGCATGAAATATCAAACTGTTTTTCTGAAAGTATTCAAAATCAATATTTTCAGTATATTCAATAATTGATTGAGAGTGATCAATCATGTCTTGAATAGCTAAATTCCAAGGTCTGTTTCGTTTTTTAAGCGACACGAATAGACTCCTCTAGAATTTCGTCTTTAATATAATAATGAAGAGCATCTTTTGTGACTAAATCAACTTTGCATAAAAATAAAT
Source organism: Pseudobdellovibrionaceae bacterium (assembly GCA_947370945.1). Classification (GTDB taxonomy): domain Bacteria; phylum Bdellovibrionota; class Bdellovibrionia; order Bdellovibrionales; family Bdellovibrionaceae; genus Pseudobdellovibrio. The sequence continues at coordinate 3,166 of CANBND010000134.1, forward strand.
TTTCAAGATATTCATTTAATTCCATAAATAAAAACATATCCACTGAATGATTCGGATCTAGCTCGATTAAAATATCCAAGTCACTTTCCGCAGTTGCATCTTGCCTTGCGACAGATCCAAAAACATAGATCGCAATAATCTCAAATTTTTTAAGATATGGTCCGGCAGTAATCAGTTTATTTTTTATTTGCTCAATTGTAATCAATTAAAAAATCCCTTTAGTATCACGTTTGTTATTCACTAATTTTTCAATTGGAATTTGAACATTCAATTGTTGAATTTCAGCAGCCGTTAATTCCGGTAAGCGTTCGCACAATGAAATGAAACGGTTTCTCTCGTCAACAGTAATAATATCTGCTGTTAACGTATCAAATTTACGAATGTAATCAGCGCGTTTGAATGGTTTTGCTCCAGCAGGGTGAGCATTCGCCACACCCAATTCATCAATAATTTTTTCGCCGTTGTTCATTGTGATTTCAACACGACCACCGAAACGTTTTTTGTTTGGATCTTGATCGTGATAGGCTTTGGTCCATTCAGCATCTTCGGTTGTTTTAATTTTATGCCACAATCGGATTGTGTCTGCACGGTTTGCACGTTCTGGCGAATACGAGTCAACATGGTGCCAAGAGCCGTCTTGTAATGCGACTGCGAAAATATACATAATCGAATGATCTAATGTTTCACGGCTGGCTTTGGAATCCATTTTTTGTGGATCATTGGCTCCGGTGCCGATCACGTAATGCGTGTGATGTGATGTGTGAATCATAATTTCTTTCACATCATCGAAATTTTTAATTTTTGTTTTCATGCGAGCTGCTAAATCAATTAAAGCTTGTGATTGATATTCAGCAGAGTGTTCTTTGGTGTATGTTTCCAGGATCACACGTTTCTCTTCGCCAATTTCTGGAAGTGGCACTGTGTATTTTCCATTTTTTCCATCAAGCATATATGAAATGACAGAATCTTCGCCTTCATAAATCGGAGACGGTGCGCCTTCGCCGCGCATGCAACGATCAACAGCTTCGATCGCCAATTTTCCAGCGTGAGCAGGAGCATAGGCTTTCCATGACGAGATTTCACCTTTGCGTGATTGTCGTGTTGTAAACGAAACGTGAACAGCTTGTTGAATGGCTTGAAAAACGATTTCAGTCGGTAAATTTAAAAGTGCACCGATACCACCAGCTTGCGCGGGTGCCAAATGTGCAATGTGATCTTTTTTGTGTTCATGCAGACAAATTGCTTTCACAAGATTCACATGCAATTCGTATCCGGCAAGAACTCCGCGGATAAAATCTTTACCATTTTTATTTGTTTGTTGAGCGACCGCAAGAATCGGTGGGATGTTATCGCCCGGATGAGAATAGTCAGCCGCTAAAAAAGTATCATGGTAATCCAATTCACGAACTGCAGTTCCATTTGCCCAAGCGGCCCATTCACAAGAAAATTTTTGATCATTAGGCATTCCAAAAACAGTCGCGCCGCCAGAGCGTGGATGTGCTAAAGCCATACTGCGCGCTGAAGCCACGGGACGGCGATTGCTAGCGGCAATAGCTACTGAAGCATTATCGATCACGCGATTTATAATCATATCTATGACATCGTCTTTGATGGGTGCTGTGTCGGTGCAGACTTCGGCCATTTTCCAAGCCAGTTGATCTTTGCGGTCGATTTTTTCTTTTGATGGATAAACACGAACTTGGTGCTGACGCATAATTTTCTCCTGTGAAAATAATGTATAATTGAAATATTATGACCTCAAAAAATACCTTAGAACACGCCGACAGACAAATGAAATGCACCCTCTGACTCGTAGGGCTTTTTGTCGAGCTTCTGGGCATATTCCAGATTTAATGGACCCACAGGTGTTGCATAGCGAAAGCCGATACCTATGGCATCACGGTATGAATCCGTAAAATTCACGCCATCGATTAATATTTGTCCACCGTCGTAAAAAACGGCCGCTGAAATATCATGTTTTGCAAACAACGGAAAACGCAATTCAGATTTAATCAGTTGATATGATATCGGAGTTGTAAATTTATAATTAGCAGTTAATTTTTCAGGATTTTTATCTGAACTGTTTGGAAAAAATTCATTCGATTCGAAACCACGAATCGTGGATCTGCCACCTAAAATAAAACCTTTTTTATCAAACGGTACTCCGAAGTTTGCAGCTTCTGTCAGCGCGGCATAGCCGCCACGCACTGAATTGGCCCAGACTATTTTATTGTCATTCAGTGGCAAATACCACGTGGTTTGGCCTGTAGCGCGAATAAAATCATCGACTTTGTGACTGCCCAAAGCGGCAGAAGCATATTCAAGGGTGAATCTTGAAAAAGAACCTTTTTGTGGATTTAGCACTTGATCTCGATAATCGATATCAAGTGTTGGGCCAGTCAGTGCAATTTCAAAATCTTGTCCCGAATAGCCATTAATTCTTTCGTCATCAACAGTCATTCCTTTTTCAACGTAATTTGTTATATTATAAATATCCCAAAGTCCTGTGATATGAGATGTGAAATCTTGTTCAACAGCCCAAACGGCCGAATTTGAAATTGTTTGTTTTCTTAAAATGACGTCGCTAACACTGACCTGCGTTGTGTAATTCAAACGAAAGCGAGTTCTTGTATCAAACAAATAGGGTTCCAGATAGCCGGCTGAAACTTTGTATTCAATAAATTTTAAAAACACATCATTATAACTGGTTTCTCCGCGCAAAGAAACACCACGGCCCCAGCCACCTAAATTTCGATGAGCTGCGCCCAAATACGCATGAAACGTACGTTCATTTTCATTCGTGGCGCCGATACCTGCTGTCAGTAAAATAGGTTTACGTTCATTCAGCTTAACAACAACAGTTCTTTCTTTGACACTGGAATCGCGTTCTAAAGTGTATATTTGAATCGAAGTAAAATGTCCTGTTTTTTGTAAACGCGAAATGGATTCATCAATTTTTTGAGGCGTTAAAATATCACCTTGTTTGAAATCAAGCTCGGTTAAAATTAACTTATCTTGGGATAATTTATTACCATCCAAGACGATGGAACCAACAGACACCTGCGTGCCTTCGCGAAGATCAATCAGGATCTGTGCTTTTGTTAAATCAGGGCTATAAGTAATTAAGTTTTCGCTGGTTTTTTGTTTTTCATTCAATATTTGAATTTCAATAAAACCATTTTCGGCATAAAATAATTTTAATTTCAACAAACCCTTTTCCAGATCAGTCAAATTTAATTTTTTTATGTCGTTCAAATTCATTTTTTCGAGCAAAGTTTTTTTTGAAAAATAGTTATTATTTTTAAATTCAATATTTTCAATTTGTGTTTGCAGGCCTTCTTCGACAGAAACAGAAACATCAATTCGATTTCTTTTTGCTGAATAAACCGAAGCTTCAATGCGATCTAATTTTGCTGAAATAAAACCTTCGTTTTGTAGGCTGGTGACTAAATTTTTACCGGCCTGCTCGGCATCGGGTCTGAACCAAATATTGTCTTGAATTTTTTGCGAGGACAAATTGACAAATTGATCTAAATAATACTTTTCAGGACGCGACAGCTGGCCAATCACATAAAAATTTTGAATGAGTGTTTTTGACCCTTCCTCCATATTTAATGTCAGGACAATGCGATCGTTGTCTTTGCGTTCATAATAAGTGATTTCAAAACGACTGAAGCCTTTGTCCAGATAAAAACTACGCAGCTTTTCAGAAAGCTCAGCACCAAAATTATTTTCACTTGAAGAGTAGCTACCAAGTTTCAAAATTTCCGATGTTAAAAATAAATTTGAATAATTTTTGGCCCCTAAAATTTCAACAAAATATTTTGATCGATTTTGCAATTTAAAAACAAGGCGTGCTTCGGTATCTGTGGTGTTAAAATAGATCTGAGGCGGAGGTGTTGCAACCAAATAGAAACCACGTTGGCTTAAAAACAAACGTAACTGTTGAGTAATGATTTTAATTTTATCATCAGATAATACATCACCTACGCCGTACCAGTAAATCGAGCTTTCAAGTTCTTTTTGATCACGACTGTTTAAAC
>CANBND010000135.1 GCA_947370945.1 Pseudobdellovibrionaceae bacterium
AAGCCCTCAAAGAAATGAAATCCAAAACCAAAAAACCCATCGGCGTAAATGTCATCGTCAACAAAAGCAATACTCGCGCGAATGACGATATCAAATATGCACTGGATGCTGGGGTTGAATTATTTATCACCTCATTAGGTTCCCCCAAAGACGTCATTCGTGAGGCCCACAAAAATGGCGCAAAAGTGATTTGCGATGTCGTCAATCTTGAACACGCCAAAAAAGTTCAAGACCTTGGCGCCGACGGAGTCATTGCCGTTGGTGCGGGCGCCGGAGGACACGCGGGGCCGATTTCTCCGATTGTTCTGGTCAGCTGGCTTCAGAAAAAATTATCAATACCAGTGATTGCCGCAGGAGGAATTGCCGATGGTGCGACAATGGCGTCAATGATTACGCTCGGAGCCTCGGCCGTCAGTGTCGGCACACGATTTATCGCCTGCAAGGAAGCAAAAATTGATCAAGCCTACAAAGATGCGGTCGTTAAGGCCACGCCTGAAGACATCGTCATGACGACACGCTTGTCAGGCACACCTGCCGCTGTCATCAGAACTCCGTACATTGATCAAATGGGATTGGATTTGCCGTGGTATTTAAAAATATTAAAAGATCAAAAATTAACAAAAAAATATATTGTGCCGTTAATTCATTTCTTAGGATCAAAATCACTTGAACAAGCTGCCTCCGGGCCCACATGGAAAACCGTATGGTCAGCAGGTCAAAGCGTGGGTTTGATCGAAGATATTTTAAGTTGTGAGGATATTATTTTAAAATTGGTTCGAGAGTACGAGGAGTGTTTAGAAAAAACTCCTCGTTTGAAATAAATTTTTATTCGATTTATTTGTATAAAGATTTTAAATAATCGCTAAGCTCAGCGCAGCGACCTAAATTTAATTTACATTCTTTCATCACTTCGACTGCTTTCGCTTGAGTGATTTTTGCTGCAGAAATTAAATTTGATAAATCTGATTCTAATGGATCTGAATACGCATAAATTGATTTATGCTGCGGCCACAAATTTGCGCGGTCATTGGCTCCACCAATACTTAATGGAATGAAGTGATCGATCTTAAATTCACCGCGTGGCATTTGAGCAATACTAAAACCTAAATCATGATCGTATTGGGCAATGATTTGATTTTTCAAACCACTTGAAACATCACGAGAACAATATTTGATATGTTCAGGATAACGATATGTCGTTGAATTTGTGCAAAGTGCTCCGGGAGTAATTTTTAAGTCAGGCCCCTGTGGGAACTTACCGTTCGCCCATGTCATTGATAACGACATTGAAGCCGCGATTGTTAACGCAATAAACATAACCATTGATAGTTTTGTTTTCATTCTTTTCCCCTTTGATAGAAGAGCATTTACGGCGCTCTGTAGAAACGTCAGCCCATATTGCCGACTTATATTTTTGGTTCGAGATCTATTTAACTTGGCAATACCTGAACACAGCAGGCCTGCTTTAATCAAACATTGTTTTTCATAACGCCAAATGTCTATAATCATAAAATGCCCGACATCAAAGTCACAACACTCACTGATTTACAAACTCAAACAGCGACGCATTTAAGTGCCATCGAACTTGGGCTGGGATCCGCACTTCATGCATTTAAAATTCCATTCACCGGACATTTTTTATCGCTGAATCAGGGTTTTTTCTTAAGCTATACGATCCGAATATTAAGCCGATCGACTTCTGAAACTCGATTTCAACTATCAAAGATCACTTTTGAAATTTCTATACTAACTGCTTTATTAAAAAGCTTATCCCCCGCAGGTCAAAAATGGGGACCTATGCTCAGCATTTCTATGCAAGGCGTTTTGTATTCTTTGGGCATCTTAATATTCGGAGCCAATATTATCGGCGCGCTGATGGGGATTTATTTGCTGTCATGCTGGGCCTTTATTCAGCCCTTTATAACTTTATTAGTTAGTTTCGGCTTTTCTGAAATGCAAAAAATTATTGGCTTTTATATCGAACGATTAGAAAAAGATTATCATGTTTCAAGTCAAAATTTATTGAACATTTTACTGATCGTTTTTGTTGTTAAAATATTAGCCGCAACGATGATGACTGTTTTCGCTTTTTATTTAAAATCAAACCGTATCAAGTTGTTACAAGAAAAAATGCGCAATCAGCAAAGTCTTAAATTAAAAGACAAATCTTTCGATCAAAAATCAATTCACCAAAAAGTATTTTCTGATATCACAAAACCGTTGTTTTTATTTTCATTTTTAATGGCCTATGTATTTTTATTTATCACCGAAGATTCTGTCGTGAATTTTATGTGGAAAGCCCTGCGACCATTGGCCATAGCTATTTTGGTTTTTTACTTTTTAAGAAGCAAATACTGCTATGGATTGATATTGAAAATGATTTCAAAATCTAAATATTTAAAATCACTCCACGAGAAATCTCAGAACGTATTTAATCAATTAGATTAATAAATTATTCAGGTTTTTCAGAACGCAACCATTCTTGGCTGCGACCAAATAATGAAATTCCGATATAACCACGAACGCTCAATTTTTTTCCGTCCTCTGTCAGTTCAATTTTAGATTTATAAACTGATCCGTTTTGTGGATCCAATATTTTTCCGCCATCGTATTTTAATGACGTGTTTTTTTTCAAATCCCACATAAATTGCATACCTAAAATCGGTTGGTCTTTGAATTCGTCTTTGCATTGATCACAATTGGGTTTATTGCCTTCGTGCGGAAATATTTTTACTATTTTTCCGAATAATTTTTCATCTTTTTCAAAAATTTCAACGATGCTTCGAGTTGATTGATCTTTGTCATCGATGGTCTTCCAAAAGCCCACAGGGCTTGCAACCGATGGAACATTGTTTGCTGAAAAACCGTGCGAATTAAGTCCAAAAAACATCAATAATACGATCAATTTATTCATAGCTTTCAGTCTGATTCACAAAAAATTAATTTTCAAGTGGTAAATAGGCTTAATTTTGTTGATCCAAAAGCCCAAAGCAACATATATACCCAGTTACAGACACTCCAATTAACCAAAGGATTTTTATGATGAAATCGTTACTGATTTGCATGCTTTTAGCAACAATAAATGTCAGCGCTTTACCTAAAGGTTCAACTGAATACTTTGGCGCTAAAAACCAAGAAGCCAATTTCACATTTGAAACTCAAATTTTTATGTCGACATCAAAAGGCACTCCGACAAATGATCTCGTCAAAGCTGAATTTAAATTATATCGACAATACATGTTGGGCCAAATGCGTAGAACACCAAATAATTCTTCGGCGGTATATCCAAAATTTTCTGTGAACGTCAACAAAGTTGAAAAAGCGTCTGAATCATTTAACCGCGTTTATGTTCAATTCACAGGTAAGGGCGTTTTTACCCCAGGACAAAAAGACTATACTTTTTTTATTCCTAATTACACGGGTGATATCTATCAAAAATCAAAAGGACTTTGCACAGAAGCGACAAACGTTGATGAAGGTAACTTCTGGTATCACTGGGAACCTAAAAAAACAGGCTGTCCGTTGATTGCTGGAGCTGATTATTCGGAAATTACGGCTCCATTAAATTACATCGCCAGTACGACACGCACGTATCCAGAGTACGAAAAATTAGTCCGTAACGGCGGCCTACGCATGACGATTTTTTTTGGTATGGAAAATTATGACGATACCGACTGGAATCCAGAAACAAATACCAAAGACTGGGGCGGAATTGGCTTTCGTCAGCAACGTGATAATTTAATAAAATTAGGTTTTCAAAAATATGTTTGGACTGAATCTGAAGTCCGCAAATGGTATAATCCCGAAGCCGGAAAACCAATTCCACATTTAGAAACAATGACAAAAAATACTCCGCGTGGATTAATGACGATTCGTTTATTCTTGGGAAATACGGGTCTTGAACATGACGCTCGTGGATTTCATGCTTTTTTAAAAGATGCCATCTGGAATGATTCATCTGTTATTTACAACGGCCATTCTGGTATCGGAAAAAATTTAGATATCCCACGTATCGCCGATACTCGTGGTTACAAATTGCCAATCAGTAACGATTACCAAGTTTTCTTTCTGGGCAGTTGTGTTCCGTATTCGTATTATACAGATATGTTTTTTCATAAAAAATCATCACCGACGGATTTAACCGGAACAAAAGGCCTTGATATCATCACGTACGGCAACGAAAGTATCTTTGGAAACAACGATGACATTCGCTTAACAACAGCATTAATGAATTACATGGATACAGGCGCCCGCACATCGTACCAAGACATCGTAGGCAGCCAAGACGCGTATTTCTTGGGTGTAAACGGCGACGAAGACAATCCAACGAATTAATGGCAAAATCTGGCGCGCTGTATGCGCCAGATAAAAGCTGGCTGTATGCTTGAGATAAAGGATTAACTGTATGCGATCACTACCATTTTTAATTTTATCAATTTCAATCTGCGCACAGGCCCAAAAACCTGTGCCAACAAAACCTGCGCAGTTAAAATATTCAACAGCAAAAATTTTTGATTTCGTTTTATCTGCAAAAAATAAAACCTTAGATACTTCAATTCAATTTCCGAAAATTTATTTCAAAAGCAAAACTCCCCTGAAGCAATTTCAAGATGCCATCGAAAAGCAATGGGGCCAGCGCCCTGCTGAAATCACAAATGCGTTTGCAAATGACAACAACGAAATTTATTTGATGGATGATCAGGATTATTACATTAAAGCTGGACGCTGCATGGATGATTCATTGGCTCATGAATTGACTCATTATGTTCAATCAAAATATCAAAAATTTGATCTCAATGACGAATCCTTGGAATGGGACGCTGTTGATGTACAAACTCAGTTTCGTGAAAAGTTTTGTCCGTAAAATAAACCTAAAAATCTAATATCTGATCGGCCAATTCAGGATAATCAATAAATGGATTTCTGTTGCCTTGCTTTTTCTGAATCATGTTGTTTCTTAAAATTTCTTGCTGGTCAGGTGGATTTTCACGATTCCATTTTTTTAACATGACTTCTTCGGCAGGTGAAATGGGTAAATCATAACGAATTGAAAAATACATCAGGGCTCGTGCGACATGGCCCTTGTGATGTTGTGGTGGTTCGAAAACCTTCTGAGTCGTGCCATCGCCTTGGCCGTATTTTGAAGCTGTACACTTCGTTTTATTCGAAGGCTTGATGACTTCACCAAATATACTGCTGCCACGCAAAGAATTCATCTGTGAATCTGTCGGAAACAAATGATGCATATCTGCTTTTTGCAAATCTGCCGAGTATTTCCCTGTGAATCGTGATTGTGGCCACGTGTGTTCAGTATTGATCACAGTGCCTTCTGGGATCGTTCCCGGAGCTGGAGCGCCTAAACCGCCTTTGAAATCTGCCGCTGTATAAACGCGGTCACAATACATTTCTTGAACTCCGTAACCTTCAGCTGCTTTTACTAAATAAAATTCACCGAATAAATAAATACGTGCACCTTCGTACCCCAGTGACGTTTGCATCGAACAATTTTGAATTGAGTCACACGATTTCACCAATTGATCTTCGGCTTGTGGCGAAGCGATCACATGACCTGATTTTAAAATTTCTTTGAGTTTGTTTTTAAGCTCATCGTTTTTTAATTGTGCTTTGGATTGATTAAAATCATGACCGTAATAGGGAATAACTTCGGAGGCTTGGGCCATAGAAATTGCAGAAAAAGGGAAAGCTGCAAGTACAAACATTTGAACAAAAACGATTTTCATAAAATCCCCTTTAGTTTTGAGCTGTTATGACAAACTTAGCTAAAATAACAGACTTAAGTCAAAAGAAATATCAGGATCAAAAAAAATCGAATTTTATTGAACAGGTAATTTCTTCAATTAAAGGCAAAATCCAGCTTAAACGACGACTTTTTAGAATAATTTAATTTTTCGTTGATTTATAAAAATTCGAATTGAAAATATGACTAAACACGGAATCATTATCCAGTAAAATTCACTGATTAATACAACAAAGCCCCGTTCTGAAAAAAATCCCAGTCCCATCTGTTAGCGCTGCCAAAATGTAATTTTTTTGTGATCTGTGCTTTTCAGGAAAAACAGCGACGATGGCTGATCCCGCAAGGGCATGAGAAAAAATAGTTGCCATATGAAATCCTTATTTTTAGTTTGCTCAGTTATTATATTCACAACTATCATGCTTAAAGAATTAAAAAGCAGAGCATCATCTAATTAAGGACGACACGATGAAAATCACAAATCTATTTGATCCTACTGGTTTCATTAATAGCGACCAAAGAATTAATTACAAAAAATCCTACAAAGAAATTTCTGTATCCTTTGGCGCAAAAAATTTGGGATTTCATTTGCAAATTCTTGAACCAAAAAATTTCACATATCCCTACCACTGGCATACAGGCGAAGAAGAACTTTTTGTCGTCATCGAAGGCTCTGCAACAGTTCGCTGCAACGGCGAATTTAAAATTGTTAATTCTGGTGATTTAATCTATTACAACACGGGGCCTGAAAATGTTCATCAGATGTATAATCATACGGATTTGCCGTTCAAGTATTTAGCGCTGTCAAATAACGACCCCGCTGAAATGTGCTATTATCCAGATTCAAACAAAGAAAATGCACAAGGTTCTGTGACTCAGAACGGAATCAAAGTTGATTACTTCAAAGACGAAGAAGACCCCCGTATTTATTGGCCGAAAGACAAATTGTAAAATTAAAAATTTGGATTAAGCCACAGTTTTTAAATGATCCGACGATAAACTTAACAACGAAATAAACGAACTGATTTTTAAACCGACTTCTAAATCTTGTGATGTAAACTGAGCTGCATTTTCTTTGTCGGCAAAAGTCAAGACGCCAACAATCCGATCTTCGCATAGCAACGGAAAAATCATACAGGCACCTGTTTTGAAATCATTTATTTTTTGATTTGATTCGACCTGAAAACGGTAATCATCGTTGATATTTTCAATCAGCAGCGCTTGTTTATTTGCTAAAACATAACCAAAATTGTAGGCGGCGGGTTTGAATGGGGCCACTTTCGTCGGAGAGGCGGTCTCATGGGGACCACCTCATAATAAGTTTAATGTGTCAGTATTTAATATTTCTTAAATTTCAAAGATCCAGGATTTGCTTGAGTCGAGCAAAAAAATA
>CANBND010000136.1 GCA_947370945.1 Pseudobdellovibrionaceae bacterium
CAGCCTTTTGAATCGATTTATCTCGCAGCCAATAAAACAGCTCGGGTGATTCTAATCCATTATCATTATACGCCAAGTGCTGAGATATGAATTGTTCCGTCAGTAAACCAATCATTTTAGGATCAGTTTTGAAATCAAAATTCAGGATATCATCCCAGTCTGTTTTAAAAAAATAATTTAATAAGCCAATATCCAGATGATAAAGTTTAAGAATATCCAAATCCAGACCCGATTTCATCGGCAACCGAGTCGCATCGACATGATACGCTGGCGTAAAAAGTCTGGCATCAATTAATAATTGAACAATTTTTTTTATTTCTATACTTCTGTAATCGGGATCAACTTTCTGATAAATCACTTTTTGCCCTAAATGAAAACTGAGTCTTGAAAAAACATTCTCAATTCGCTCAAGTTTCACCCTTTGATTATATTTCGGAAAATCTGATATATACGTTTGAATAATGTCGCGCTGAGTTTCACGTGCAGCCAATAAAGAATTCGTTTGTTGATAATTAAAAACAGCCTTTGGCATTCCTCCGATATAATAAAATTTTTTGAGTTCTTTCAAAAGATCATCATGTAAATAATCAGGGACTTTATTTTTTAAAATCAGTTCGGCTTGTTTTTTTTGACCGATAGCCATTAAAAACTCTGTAAATGTCATAGGACCTAAATGATAGAAACTGATTCGTCCAACCGGAAATGAAATTTCACTTTGATTTAAAATTATTTCTAGTAATGATCCCGCTGCAATGACTTTAACATGCGGAATTTTTTCATAAAAATATCGAAGCCGTTCGACAGCAATAGGCAAAGCCTGTATTTCATCAAAAAATATAATACTTTTATTCGTAACTTGAGTTTTAAATTTAATTTCAATTTCTTGAATAAGATCTTCGATAACAAATGTTTTAGCTTGAAATGATTTAAGCTCTGTTATTTCTAAATTAATTTCAATTAATTCATATTTGTTATTTTTAGAAAAATTTCGAACAACAGTCGATTTTCCAACCTGCCGAGCACCTCGAATAACCAGAGGTTTGCGATCTTTTTGCGAACACCATTTTTTCAAAAACTCTTCTGCATAGCGATACATATACAACTATATTACCCCTAATTTAGTCATTTTCAATGATAATATTACCCCTATTTTAGTCATTTTTAGATCTAAATGCTATATAGATGATTTGGCTATTTCGAGTGCAAATTTAGACTGCACTGATTAAATTGGTCCATTTTTTTTGCCAAAACCAGATCAAAGCAATTTAGTAATATTTCTTTATTCGTCGGTGCAAATCGCGGATCACCAAAAGCTGCGATATGTACGCCGCCTTCGTTTGAAACAAAAGCCTTGGGCCCACGCCACAGATCGAAATTTTCTTTTCCTAATTCAGCTGCAATTGTGATATCTGCAGTACCATGAAAAAATAGCGCCGGAATCAAAGGCGTTTTTTCAATATTTTTTTTTGCGCTGAAATCATCACTGATGGCCAAATACGTCAGCGGAATAATCGGGTACAAAAACCATCGCTGTTTTAAAATCGACCTTGCTGCCGCTTGATACGATAGAAATGAAGAGTCCAACACAACCAAATCTGGATACAGTTTAGAATCCAAATCTTGAAGTGTTCTGACCAGTACGTTTGAACCCAAACTTTGCCCGATTGCAATCAGCGGCTGATTTTTAAAATTTTCTTTTACGTATTTAAAAGCCGCTAAACCATCTTGCACAGTTTTTTCTTGTGTTGCTTGTTCACCTGAACTTTTTCCGTATCCACGATAATCTATAATAATGTAATCAAAACCAAACTGAGTCATCCACCTGAAAAATTGAAAATGTGTCGTTAAATTTTGTCCGTTACCGTGAAAATGTAAAACCACACCTTTTTTTATCTTGGATTCTGCCGCGAAATACCATGCATGAATTTTTTCTGTTTCATTCACAGAAATATAAATATCTTGCGGCGGGGGCTTGATATATTTTGCTTCGATATACGGTAGACGTTCAGCAGGATACAATAGGTGATTACAGCCGGTAAAAATTAAAAAACTAGAAAGTAAAACTATATACCGAGACATTAAATATATTTTGAATTTCATTCGTACTGGCTCCTAATTCGATCGCATAATCGTTGAAAAAATTACGTCTGAATACAATGTCTGCTGACCACAATTTATTTTCAGCAGTACTGATTGTTTGATGCCCAGTTTCAAAACGCATTTGATAATCTGAATTATAATCATATTGCATTATGAACCGCGGACCCAAACCAAAATAGTTCCAGCCATTATGATGATTTAAATTAAATTCACCATACATATATTTAGCTTGTGCTAAAATAGAAAAACGAAATTTTGAAAATACTTTAGATATACCGTAAGCGAAACGAAATTGTCCCGTCAGGCAATCATCACAAATAAAATTCGTTTCACGAAACAATCCGAACGAAACATCATTTGATTTTTTATTTGCCCAACGATTCCAATTTGGATAAGAACCAATTTCAGCAATTTTCATTTCATACAATTTTAATTTTTCTGAATGATCTGAATTTAAATCGTAATGTAATTTTAAATTCATGACTTCGATGTGTGAATCATCTGGGTAGCCCTGTTTAGGGTCTTCAAGATCATGAAAAGCAAAACGCCCTGCCAACAACAGACTGCTTGACTCATTTGATATATTATTACGATCAGTTGTTTTGAGTGTCGCGATTTGCCATCGATACGATCCATGCGCATTTTCAGGAGCTGATAAAGTCACATCCTGCACTGGCAGGGATTGAGCCACAGGCAGTTGACTGCGACGAATCAGTAATTGTTTTTTTGTGGTATTTTCAAAATCGGATTTTTCTAGTAATTCTTTACTGTGGATATAATCATAATAATCTAACTCGGCATCCAATATTTGAGCTTTACTTTGATCATCTGTTTTTTCAAAACTTTGCGGCCAATCAAGTTGATTTAATTCTTTGTTTTGATCTTTTAAATTTTCAGCCATTTCATGCAGATCGATTAAAATATTTTCTTGCTCGCTGTTCAGCTGACCGAGTCGTTGGGCAAATTGATTGTAAATCGAAGTTCTAACTTTACGAGATTTGATGGCTCCCGATTTTTGAAACTGAACAACGGTATCAGAAGGTATCACCCATTTTCTAAATTTTTCTGTCAGCTGAAATCTGGGTGCAGCAGCTTCGATCAAAGCACCAATGTAATATCCACAATTTTCACTGAGAAAAAAATAATCGAAATAGTTTTCACCCTGCTCCCATATCACATCAACGACACGAAAAACTTCGTCAGGTGTTAGGTCTAAATCGTATTCCCACAAATCGCGTGATTCATAATCGTTGTATTCACGAACTTTGTAATAATAAGGAATTGCACTGAAGTTACCTTGGAACACGCCAAATAATCCGTACAGACTGTAAAATAATGGGTTTTTAGTCCAAGCATTCGCACCGTAATTAATTCCGTAGCTTAAAAGTTCTCTGCGAATTGTTTTGTTTTTCCCCGAATTATTAATACGCAATAAAGTATGACCAAACGTTGAAGACGGATTTCCCAAAAAATAACTCGAAAAAACCAGCGTCACACTTTCTGCCGATATTCGTTCTCGCCAGGCCAATAATTTAAGACAACCTGATTCATCTATTCTTTTTTGATTGAATATATTTTTTCTTATAAATTCGGCTCGCGCCGGAAAACGGCAACTAAAGCTTGAGTCATTTAAAGGTAATTTTTCATTTTCGACAGCCACAACAGCGGCTTCGAGTTCAGATAAAATATTTTTTTTACCATTTGGTGTAAGAAAAAACTTTTCTGAATCCGCTCGGCTTTGTAAATTCAAAAAATGATATTCGGTGACGAATAATAACGACTTCCATTCTTTGGATTCAGCAACAGATGATAAATCAACAGCCAGTGCTGTCGCAGAAGACATCACTAAAAGAATTACTCTCAAAAAAAAATAGGCCGCATGAAATTTCATACAGCCTATTTTTGTTCTTTTAATTTAAGAACTCAAGAAATAACTAAGAAGTGAATTATGAACAAGTTCCTGGGTTATTTTGAGCAACTTGCATGATCTTTGTTGAAATTTCTTTTGTGCTGTCGTTGCTGAAAATTTGTTGATAGTGCGATTTGATTTGTGTTCCAAAATCAGCTTTGCAACCAACGATTTGCGCAAGACCGGCTAAAGTTTCACCTTCGCCACGAGCAGCTTCTTTCGCTAAAGCAATTTTATTGCTTTCAACAAAATTATTTAACTGTGCTGACATTTGGCTGTCAACGCAGTTTGAAGTTCCCGATGTGATACCAAAAAGCTGAGTGTATGAAGAACCATTAGTTGTTGCCGCAAGAACTTGACTTTCAGTTCCGAAAACAACATTACCTAAACCGCAACCCGCTGTACCGATTTCGGCAGCGTGTGCGAATGAAAATGCAGACATTAATAAAATTGCTAATAATTTCATTTTATATTCCTTTCAATTAACCAGCGATTTGGCAAGTTGAAGCCAAAGCTGAATCAGATTTAATTGTATTCAAAATAGCACGAGATGAATCGTAAGCATTTGAAGAGTTAAAAATTTGTGAATAATTATTTTGAACTTTTTCAGAAAACAATTGAGTGTTCGAGCAGTTGTAAATTAATGCAAGATCTGACATTGTTTCACCTTCACCGCGTGAAGCATCTTTCATAACGATAGCTTTATTTGCTTCGATATAAACTGCAGCAGTTTGACCCATACGTGGAATATCACAATTTGATGTTCCTGTCGTAATTGCAAAAGTCTGTCCGCCATAACCGTTCGTCGTTGCAGCTGCAACCTGAACTAAACCTGGCTTAGCACCAAATACAATTGAACCTAATCCGCAACCTGCTAAACCGTAACCTTGACCAGAAAACTGATCATGTAATGATTTTGATCGTGGTTGCGCTGCCGGTGTCGATGCTGCCGGAGCAGATTGAGCTGGTTTTGCTGTAGCCTTCGTTGTTGTCTTTTTCGCGTCAGCTGCGTGTGCAGAGACCGCAAATAATATAATAGCTGCTAGTTGTGTTAATTTTTTCAAAGCAGACTCCCTTCGTTTGTGTTCAAATATTACAGATTAAAATTTTGCTTTGAACAACTCAAATAACTCCGAGCACAGTATCATTTTTTAAAACTAGACCAGATCAAAATTACAAATCAGAACTATATACTTCCGATCTGCTTACAACTTCGCCATTTTGTAATTCAATAATCTGATCGTAATCTTTTAATGTCGAAAGTCTGTGTGCAATCGTTACTAATGTAATTCCGTCCAATGATTCGCGAATGACTTTTTGCACAATACGATCGGTTTCTAAATCAACACTGGCCGTGGCTTCATCCAGAAAAATAATTTTTACTTTCATTAACAATGCACGCGCTAAACAAATGAATTGTCTTTGCCCCTGTGATAAATTCGATCCGTTTTCTGTGACTTTCAAATTTAATTGATCGGGTCTGTTGCGAATAAAATCCGCCAGATCGACTTTTTGTAAAACAGACCAAATTTCTAAATCTGTTTTTTCATTATAGCGATCCAAATTTGAACGTAATGTTCCCATAAATAATGAAGGGTCTTGTGGAATCACAGATAAATTTTTTCTAAGATCCACTAATGAAAATTCACGAATTGATTTTCCATCAATCAAAATATCACCTTGATCGAAATGCACGAACCGATACACGGCTTGAAATAATGTTGATTTACCAGATCCTGTGCGACCAACAATTCCTGCCCGAGCCCCTGATGGAATATGAAATGATACATTTTTTAAAACATACGGTAAATGTTCAGCATAGCGAAGTTTTACATTTTGAAAAGTCAACGATCCTGAATGAATCTGTACATTGATCATTGAATCTGTAGACACAAATTCTTTTTCCGTCGGAAGATCTGCATAAAATGATAATCGCTCAACAGAAGTCATTCGGGATTCCAAATCAGAAAAAATTCGAACACCCCAATTTAAATGTTTCCAAAAATCCAGCGCATACAATGTGATAAGCCCCGCCATGCCTGCAGAAATCCACAATTGTTTGGTCGCCAGAACAATCGAACATGCCGTTAGCATCGAAATCAACGCACCGATCAGCGGCAATCGTGTCGAGAACCAACGATTCACAAAATAATGAGTATAAAATGCCTGTGTTGAAACTTCTAATTTTTGCAAAAATTCAGATTGAAACCAAGATTGCTGATCGTAAGCTCTGATCACTGATAAGCCCTGCAAAGTTTCTTTGAAGTGCGCATAGCGCGGTGAACGCGCCAAAGAATCCAAACGTTTTACTTCACGCGCCACACGCCTGTAATCATTTTGAATCAAATAATAAAAATACAAAACCGGAACTAAAAACAAAATTGAAATCGGCAAAACAAAAATAATTAAACATAATGATGTGATTACATTTAATAGCGTATGAATGGCTGCATCGAAGCTCCATTGCAAATGCACATCGACCGATTCAACATCACGTGAAAATCTTTGTAAAATGCGACCGACTGGAGTGCTGTCAAAAAAACGAATTTCGCTTTTTAAGATCGCAGATAATACCCGATCATGAAATAATTGCCCCGCGCGAATTCCACGTACTGACCACAACATATTATTTAAATAAACAGTGATCAACGTGAACACACCCAGTAAACCGTAAATTAAAACTAAATTTAATGGGCTGACAAAATTTTTACCTGCCTGAGTTAACCATGCTCGCTGTAGTAACGGCGTCGATACAAAAACAATCGCGCTGAAAAATAATCCAAATAAAACCCAAGAACTATTTTTTGAATATCCGCCCAAAGATTTTAAATAATCCCAATACACAGAAGTTTTCACAGATCCCACAGCACGGTCTTCGTCGACAGTGACACGCGAAACCGATTCTATATCTAAAGACTTAACGCTATTGTCGCCGACAGCTACACCCAAGTTTGCTGGTTTCATTTCCAGTTCGTCGGTTTTATTTTTATTTTCAAGTTCAATAAAATTTCTGAATGATTCAGACGAATTTAATAATTCATC
>CANBND010000137.1 GCA_947370945.1 Pseudobdellovibrionaceae bacterium
TCATTTTGGGCCCACAGCGCATCCGAAGTTAAAACTTTAATTCAACTTCGAAAAAAATATAGCGCACACATTGTAAATACAGCACTATTTTTATGTTTTTTACATTCAAATTTTCTGTACAAAAAAATCAGCGCGCGCGAATGCAAAAATATAAATTTATTTATTGGTCGCAATGATTTAAAATTAGAGGCCAAAGATCTTAAAGAGCTTTTTGCAATTGCCAGTCAGTTAAACATCCATTTTTTGACAGAAACCGGAGAAATTTTTTGGAAAACACTGGGCTTTAAAAATAATTTTTTGGAAAGTTTAGATTTCGATCCCGTTGAATTTATACTCAAAAATAAAAGCTTGCAAAAAAATATCTTAAGCTTACTGGAGCAAGATAATTAATTCGAGTTTTCTGTTTTTTCTTTCGATGTTTTATACCACATATACGAATGAAAAAAGAATGCAATCACCCACTTAACCCAAATCGCCGTCGCACCGTGAGAATATGCATATATTCCCGTCGTGACAGCAGCCAGCACGCCCAGCGCGTGCAAGTGCTTTCGATTTGGCACAACAATAGATATTAAAAATAAAGCTGTTGATAACCAACCAATAATTTCAACAATAAATTCATTCATCACTTGATTCATCCAAGTGACTTTGTCATATTTTAATTGTATAAACAACTTATGAAAATCAATGTCGCAGTCAAACCAAATTCAAAAATTGAGTCTGTTGAAAAAATTGATGATTTAAATTATATTTTAAAATTTAATGTTCTGCCTGTGGATAATGCCGCCAATAAAAAAGTTGTCGAAATGCTGTCTGATTATTTTAAAAAACCAAAAACATCTATTCAGATTATAAAGGGCCTTAAAAGCAAAAATAAAGTTGTCGAATTATAATTTTTGGTAAAAAATAATTAGAACAGGAGACCTCATGTCATTAAAAAATAAGCCCAACGAATATTATCTGACTCGTATTTACAATGCGCCGCTAAAAACTGTTTGGCAGGCATGGATAGATCCACTGCAAGTTGCAAAATGGTGGGGTCCGCGTGGATTCACAATTACAAATCACAGCAAAGACGTTCGTACGGGTGGCCATTGGGATTACATGATGCATGGACCAGATGGAACAAATTATCCAAATAAAACAAAATTTCTTGAAGTCGAAGACTATTCAAAAATGATTTATGATCACGGTGCCAGCGACGATCAACCACCTTTATTTCGTGTGACTGTTTTGTTTACTGAAAAAAATGGTCAAACTGAATTAAATTTCACAATGGCATTTGAAAACGCAGAGATCGCAACACAAATGAAAAAATTTATCAAACAGGCCAGCGGCGATTCAACGTGGGATAGATTGGCTGAATATTTATCTGAAGAAATTGATCAAAAAAATACTTTTATTATTAATCGATCGTTCAATACCTCTGTTGAAGTTATGTATGATTTGTGGACTAAACCAAAAAACATTTCTGAATGGCTTGCGCCAACAGGCGCATCAATGAATTTTATTAATGCTGATATTAAAGTCGGTGGCGGTACTTTTTGGCGAATGGAAGGCGAACACGGCGTTATGTTTGGCAAAGCTAAATATCTTGAAATGAATCCACCGAATAAAATTGTTTATACTCAACAGTTCGTTGATGAAAATGAAAACATATCACGTCATCCTATGGCACCCACTTGGCCCGAAACAATGTTAACAACAGTCGAATTCTCAGCCGAAGATACGAATCAAACACGTGTCAAAATCACTTGGGAACCCCACGGAAAAACGACCCATGATGAAGTTGAAACTTTTAAAAATGCACGCGCTGGAATGACCATGGGGTGGACAGGATCATTTGATAAACTCGAAGAACATCTTGCGAAAATATAATCTGGATAATTTTGGTTCAGGCCATTTTTTCGAAGAACTGTCGGACGACGACAGCTTTTATTTTAAAAAGTTTTTCGGTGGCCTTTCAATTTATGTTTACGGAAAAATGGTTGCTTTCCTTTGTGAGCAACCAGACAAAAAAACTTTTCGTGGCAAAAAATTTAAAGTTGCCGTTTGGGACGGCTGCCTGATTCCCTCTGTGCGCGAAGACCATAACCAGCTGTTAAAATTAATCAAAGGCACATGTGTTCACCCCGTTATTAACAAATGGCTTTATTTGCCTCAGACCTCTGAATACTTCGAAGATTCAATGATTAAATTGGCTGAATTAATACAAAGAAAAAATAAACTGATTGGAATTGAACCTGAAATAAAAATTAAAAAAATGAAAACAAAAACGAAATCGAAGTCATAACTTTAATTTTACGTCTTCGGAATTTTTGTCATATCCATATACAAAATATTCCAACGGTGGCCGTCCAGATCAATAAAACCAAATCCATACATCCAACCGTCTTTATAGGCTGGTTTTCCATACAGCACCCCACCTGCCGCTTCGACTTTGGCAGCTATCGCATCGACTTCGTTGGGTGAATCTGCTCCGATTGAAAATAAAATTTCATTCGATTGTTTTGTGTCTGAAATATTTTGACCGCCGATAAAGTCTTGAAATAATTTTTCTTCGAATAAATTAACGACGACTTTATTTTTACCAACGAACATGCTGACCATGTGCGGGGCCTGATGTCGCGTGTTGATTTCAAATCCAATTTTTGTGAAAAATTCTTTAGCTTTAACTAAATTTTTTGAAGATAAATTAATCCACATATTATTTTAAATTTTTTCCGCCATCATCCATTTTTTCTGGGTGATGCCAATAATTAAATTGTGGTGTCCATTCATCAGTTGAAACTCCGGCCAGACTTAAAATATTCCATTGCGCACAAAATTCATCACCCGGTCCAAACACCGCCAAATTTTTACGAAAAATTTGATCACCTTTTCTGATATAACAAACGATCCCTGGTGAATTATTTTGACCACTCACCACATTTTGCTCTTTAAGATAATCCGTGCCTGCGTGCGAAGCCATTTTAAATCTCCAGCCGCGTGAATTTGAAAATTGTCGCTGCAATGCCGGCGCATCTTTCGAGACCATAGCAAATGCAAATTGATTTTCGATATGCTGAACAAAACCATTAAAACCGTCAGCCCATAATGTGCAATAACGACAGCCCTGACCCATATTGTGAATTAAAAATAATGTCTGCTTATCACCAAAAAGTTTTAACAAGCTGACCTCGCCGTCAGTGTCTTGAAAAATATAATTTTTCACTTCTATAGGCTTTGATTCTTTTCGCAATGCTGCGACTTTGTTTGTTAAATCGAATAATTCTTTCTCTGCAAGTTGCAATTCTGTCATTTTATATTTCCTTTAATTACTGATCTATTCCGTAACTGTTGTAGCCCTGAATAATTTCAATCGGCTTTAAATTTTTTATATCTGTAATCATCCACAAAGTTTTAACATTGTTCACGAAGGTTTCGTAATAAAGTGTGCCGTTGTTAATTTTGTAACTGACAACATGGTTTGCGATCGAATTTTTGCCCAGATAATCGAAATCTTTAATCAAAATAAGAGTTCCTTCTTTCAGATACACAATGAATTCTTCTGTGCTGGCAAACGAAGAGCCCACTTGAGCTTCAATTTGTTTTTTTGCAGATGAACCTTTTTTATAATCCAACAGAATATATAAATCGTCTGACTTTTTAGGATCAGAGTTTGGCAATGTGAAAAGAATTTTATTTTTAGAAAAAGCCGACAACGAAAATGCGAATACAATAAGAAATACCTTCATAGTTTTCACCACCCCGATAATTTATATTATCGAATAAATTAAAATAAGTCAGAAAAATTTTTAGATATCTCAGAATGAGATGGCGAAACTGGTTATTTCAGCATGACAACTTGTGATATTTTTCAATTGTACTGGTAAAATAGTTAGTTATTCACACTTATAAAATGTTAGATTGAAATCTATGAAAAAAAACTTCAGTCTGATATCATCCCTTCACAAGCCTGACCGCCACATCGAATTAATAAAACACGAAATTAATAAATACGTTGCGCGTGAACGCCGAAAAACTTTGCCCGAAGATGCTGGTTCTTGGGAATTCGATTGTAAATGCGGCTCCGACGCAGGATCTGCACCCGTCGTGCATGTATCAACCATCGGCAAGCACATTGACGAAGTCGCAGCAACGAAATCAGAAAATGTTTATGTCGAAATTTTAGTAAAGCCCGTGGCCAGAAAAATTAAAGAATAGCTATTTAATTAGGGGTCTAAATTTTATTATTCTAAAACCACAAATCTTTAATGCAGCGATGGTCTCGTGGTAAATCTTCAAAACTTTCTAAACCTTCGAAATGATCAATCGGTAAATTTTGAATCAACGCTGGTTGGTCAATCATTCTTAGATTAACAGCAATGCGAATCTGGCCATTTTCATTTTTTTTGTTCGACTTATAATACATCATGCACCCACAGTTTGAACAAAAACTGTATTGATTGATTTTGCTGCCTCGCTCGTAATAACTGATTTTCCCAGAAATTTGAATCCCATCCTCAAGATATCCATACGCCCAAATTGCACCGTGCCGACTGCACAAAGTACAATTACAAGCCGTCGCACTTTCTAATTTTAAAGGATACGCCCACTTAACTTCGCCGCAATGGCAATGACCCGATAATTTTTGATTCATTCTATTTCCTTGTTGATGACTCCATCTAAAATAATTTTGTGTAAATGGTGCAGGCACTAAGACCCATAAAGCTTAGCATGATCATTTAAAGCTCTTATAAATGCGGGTCTTTTTTCGTTGCGCTCTTTGTATTGAATCAGATTCGGATAATCTTCGATCATATTCATAGAATACGCATCCCTTAAAACAGTCGTCATAACGATATCTGCAATACTGAATTCATTTTCTAAATATAGATTTTGATTTAAGGCCTTTGATAATTGGCCCAAGCGCCCATGAACTAAATCAAAAGATTTTTTGATCACTTCAGGCTCGTTCGATTTAAAATATTTTGCGACTAAAAAATATTGTGCTACAAAAGGCTCGATCGAATTCAGCGAAGCAAACAACCAAGACATCGTACGGGCCCGCCCAGATTCATCGTTTGGAATTAATTTATTATTTTTAATTGCTAAGTAATGAAGAATGGCTCCAGATTCAAATAAAGTCAGATCACCCGACTGAAAATACGGAACTTGCCCGAAGGGTTGCAATTTCAAATAGTCTTCTGATTTCAAATCAGCATGAGCAACTTTAATTTCTGTATAAGATAAACCCATTTCTTCGTGGGCCCAACGAATTCGCAATTCTTTGACGAATCCTTTTGTAAATTCAGGCGCATTCGCAATAACACTGATTTGATTCATATGAATTCTCCTTGTGATGACAAAAGTGTTCGCGACCCTATAATAGTTTTACTGTTATTTTTTTACTTCAACGGCTGGATATTCTTCGAGGTAACTTTCACCAGTCACACCGTAATAAATAACTTTTCGTCCGATGAAATCAACATATAACCGATGACTCCGGCTTTCCATGCGGCCTGAAGAAATTCAGGAAAAGTGTTTTGCCCTTCTTGATCGGTTCTCAAGGCCGTGACTAAAGCTGTTCGATCAAATTTTGGAACTTCATGAATTCCGGTCACAAGTGGAGATCCTTGTTGTACAACAGAGCCTTCTTTCATCAAAAAAACGGATTGGCAAGACGGAATCGACCATCGATTCACTTGCACGCCTGCCTGACGAAGAACTTCGGCAAGCACGGGGAATCCCCCGATCTTGGGACGAATCGACATCGCATATTTTTGGGCTTCGATTAATTTTTCTGTTAGTGTATTCACAAATATCTCCTGAGTATTTTTATCAATGGGGTTTTTGTTAAACTTTTGCAGCCTCATTTAAAACTTCAAGAAAAGCTTCAACAGGCTGCGCCCCCGAGACTAAATATTTTCTGTTAAAGACAAATGCAGGTACGCCCGTACGGAAGTTCTGTGAAACAAAATGAACTCGATCAAATTACTTCGCAAACTTCCTTGGAACTAAAGCCACTTTCAAATCACATCCAAGTGCTGTTGCCGCACGAGCCATCGTATCCAAGGATAACGAGATGTAATCTTCATCAAAGACCCGCGTTGTCGTTGTCGGGCTTCCCAATAGCTTCCTGATTTTGTTTTTATTTGATTTGGTTTTCGTCAACTGCATTTCAAGTTGATGAACAAAAGTTCTTTTAGCCGCTCTGGCGGATACGTCAGCATCAAGGCCTTCTGATTCAAGAAAGTCATTGAAATCTGAACCTGTGTGGGGATTCTTTTTTAAAGCTTTCATTTTTTACTTCCTTTTTTAACTGATTTTTTTTCTTCACGTTCAAAATCTTTTTGTGCGCGAACCCATTTCTTCATTCGATCCCAAGCTAAATCCAAATCAGACTTTGGAGTCTTCTGAGTTTTCTTTTGAAAGAAATGAACCAATATCATCATCGAACCATAAACAAAAAATAAAGTCCTAAAATCGTTCCGCATGACGGCGTGCCTGACCTCATAAATTGTTTCTTCAAGCTCACCGCGCCCTGACCTTAATTTGTCAACGTAAGGCCGATCAACGCGCCAGTTAAGCTCTACAAACCGCACGTCTTCACCAGCAACAGTCTTTGTTGGCCTGCCCATTTCAAGCAAAGATTCTTTGACGGGCTCGTTGCCAGATTCAGTCGCATAGAACTTTGCGTGAATGCGTTTTTCATAAGGTTGTTGTTTTATCGGTTTAGTCACTTAAATACTGTACTCTATAGTGTACTTAATTGCAAGCGTCTTATTTTGGGGCGCCTGGTTTGTAAGCGGCGATATTTCACATGGAAGGACCTAGTTATCGAAAGCATCAGAGCGAGATAAAGAACCAGAAGAAAAAATCTGATTCAGCATCTAAATAATAGGAATTAAAATTTAATCTATAGATAAGCTGCAAATAAAATTGCAGCTATTTTTTGACTC
>CANBND010000138.1 GCA_947370945.1 Pseudobdellovibrionaceae bacterium
CAAACCCGAATCAATTATCACGCGAAGACAAAGATTTACTGAGCGCCTGGGTCAATGACGGGATGCTGAAGTAACTTTATCTAGTAAGTTTGTCGACAAGTTTGACAGATCAAATTTACTCGTCAAAAAAATAACAGGCGAATTAAAACAAATTTTCTTATAGTGTCCATAAAAACCACTGAGGATGCTATGAAAATACTTTTTATGACTGCGCTTTTATTTTCTTTGAATACTTACTCTGCAGATTTTTGCGCAGATTTAAAAACGACATCGTGTCTGACAGCACAAAAAATCGGAGACCACTTACAAATTGATCCCGTTTATTTTTCGTCGGGCAGCTTCAGCGGTCAAGTTGTTAATCAAACGATCAAACGCCCAGTTCAATTTATTCCTGAACTTGAAACCGAGACATCGTATTTCGTTAGTCAGTTTTACAATCAAAAACAATTTTGGATCGCAGAAATTCCAAAAGACAATATTGATACTGTTATTTTTCAATTGGCTTTATTCAAGGGACCTGCTGATTACACATTGGCGCATGGCCAGTATCGCTTCATAGGTAACAAACCTTTGAAACTGTATCGTCTGAAAAATGGTCGAATCACAACAACTGAAACCAAAGATTTTATTTTCACAATACAAGCTGCTTTACCGAATGGCGAAAATTACAACGCCAAAGATGCATTCATGGGAAATTATAAAATTGTCGCACGTTTATCGAATACTTTTGATCGAGCAATGAACGAAGAAGTTCTGGACGGCGATATTGTGACTCAATATACATTGAAAAACTTAGATCAAAAAAAACGTGATCTGTTACTTAGAAATGCGATTCAATATTCAAGTGAAAATTTATTAAATAAAGATTATGCCGGTATTTCTGAAAATTGTTTAAGTATCGCTTTTGATATCTTGGATAAAACTTTAAACCTTGATATGGGACGCGTAATTTTAACGGTCGACAATCTGCTATTTAACGGCAAAAGCCCGAATGAAAAAATGGCCTTAGACGCATTAAAAGAACGCGGTCTTGTTGATACAAAAAGCCGCATTGAAAATTACAAACGCTAATCATGAAATCGCAGAAATTATAAATTTCTGCGGTACTGCCCACCGACTTCGTATAAAGCCTGCGACATCTGATACAACGAACAATGTCTGGATGCACTCATCAAGGCTTCAAAAATATTTCCACCACTTAATGCTGTATTTTTTAAATTTTGAATTTCAGTTAAAGCCGTCGTCGAATTTATTTTTTTAAAATTTTCAACAGCGTGAAGTTGATGGTTTTTTTCTTCTGTTGATGCTCTGGCCATTTCAATTTTCGGTGCTACATAATCTGATGTTAATGTTTTTGGATTAATAAATGTGTTCACACCAATCACTGGCAATTCACCAGAATGTTTCAGATGTTCGTAATACATCGATTCTTCTTGAATTTTTGAACGTTGATATTGGGTTTCCATCGCACCCAATACGCCGCCCCGTTCGCTGATTTTTTTAAATTCTTCCAGAACAGCTTCTTCGACCAAATCTGTTAATTCTTCTAAGAAAAAGCTGCCTTGGTTTTGATTTTCATTTTTTGAAACTCCGAATTCACGATTGATAATCATTTGAATCGCCATGGCTCTCCTGACGGATTCTTCAGTCGGCGTCGTGATTGCTTCATCATAGGCGTTCGTATGTAAAGAATTACAATTGTCATTCAAAGCAAGCAGTGCCTGCAATGTTGTACGGATATCATTAAAATCAATTTCTTGCGCGTGAAGTGATCTGCCTGAGGTTTGAATGTGATATTTTAATTTTTGGGACCGATCGTCAGCCTTGTAAAGATCACGCATAGCGATCGCCCAAATACGTCGCGCTACACGACCCAAAACTGAATATTCTGGATCAAGACCATTACTAAAAAAGAATGATAAATTCGGCGCGAAATCGTCAATTTTTAATCCACGTGATAAATAATATTCTACAAATGTAAAACCATTCGATAACGTAAATGCTAACTGACTGATCGGGTTCGCTCCGGCTTCGGCGATGTGGTATCCAGAAATGCTGACAGAGTAGAAATTTTTAATATTATTTTTTGTAAAATAACTTTGAATATCGCCCATCATTTTAAGTGCAAAATTAATTGAAAAAATACATGTGTTTTGGCCTTGGTCTTCTTTAAGAATATCAGCTTGAACAGTGCCGCGCACAGATTGAATCGTTTTTGTTTTCAAATCTGAAAATTCAGAATCTGTTAATTTTCTTTTTAATTCTGATTCTTTTTTTACGACTTCTTGATCAATGGCTGTATTAAAATAAAAAGCCAGAATCATCGGCGCAGGCCCGTTGATGGTCATACTGACCGAAGTATTTGGGTTTATTAAATCAAAGCCTGCGTACAGTTTTTTCATATCATCCAGCGTGCAAATATTTACGCCGCTTTCACCAACCTTGCCGTAAATATCCGGACGCAGATCAGGATCTTGACCGTACAAAGTCACTGAATCAAACGCTGTCGATAATCGGTGCGCTGATTCGCCTTTACATAAATAATGAAAGCGCTTGTTTGTGCGATCTGGTGTACCTTCGCCAGCGAACATGCGTTTTGGGTCTTCGTCGGCGCGTTTTAAAGGGAATACTCCGGCAGTATATGGAAAATACCCCGCAACGTTTTCAAGTTTTAAAAATTTATATCTGTCACCAAGATCTGCGTAATTGGGTAAAACAATTTTTCTGATTTTTGTGCCACTCAAAGATTTTGAATTTAATTTTTGTCTGATTTCACGGTCGCGAACTTTGAAAATCAGTTCGTCTTGTTGGTACGTTTTTTTTAATTCATCCCAACCCGATAACGAATTCATTTCATCAACAGTGAATCCTTCAGAGAATTCTTTTTTCTTCTTTTCAAAAATTTCAGTTGGTAAATTGAGTTCGTTTTTTAATTTCTCAAGTGAACCCAAAAGGCTGGCTTTTTTTGCTAAAAGTTCTGTGCGTGTTTTGTACCCTCGCACACTGGCCACAATTTCTGCTAAATACGTTTGTCGTTCAGCGGGAATAATCACGTGCTCGTCAGCGGATAAAACAGTTTTACGAAATTCGTCAGAGACTGCAGGCATTGATTTTTTTTCTGCCAACTTGTCAGCCAAAGCAAAAAACAATTGATTCACACCACCATCATTAAATTGACTGGCCTGAGTCAAAAATACGGGAACTTTTATTTCATCATTAAATATTTTGCGTGAACGTTTATATTGTTTGGTCACGTCACGAACAGCATCGAGTGCGCCTCTGCGATCAGCTTTGTTTACGGCCACGAAATCGGCGAAATCGATCATATCAATTTTTTCAAGCTGAGACTGAGCGCCAAAATCAGAGGTCATCACATACATCGATAAATCGCTGACTTCGGTGATGGCCATGTTGCCCTGACCAATACCCGATGTTTCTGCGATGATAAAATCAAAATCACATTGTTTTAAAAAATTTAAAATTTCAGGCAATGCTCCGGCAATTTCACGACCGGAACCGCGAGAAGCTACCGAACGCATAAAAATATTTTTTCGCGATAACGAATTCATCCGAATACGATCACCCAACAATGATCCGCCCGTTTTTCGTTTTGATGGATCAACACAGACGATAGCAATTTTATGATCTGGATACGCATTTAAAAATCGCTGTGACAATTCATCAATCAACGATGACTTTCCAGCGCCGCCCGTACCTGTAATACCTAAAACCAAGGGTTGATTTTTTGTTCGCTTGAAATCAGATAAATTAAAATGATCAAATGAAATATTTTTTTCGCCATTTTCAATCGCCGTTAGCGCTACACCTAATTGAAAAGAAGGGAGATTTGTTTCTATTTTTTTCTGAATATTTTTTTGAGCAGTTAAAACATCAAAGTCACAACCTTGGGCGATCATTTGAATCATACCCTCAAGACCCAGTCTGCGTCCGTCATCAGGATGAAAAATTTGAGCAACACCGTAGGCTTCTAATTCTTTTTTTTCGTCGTGAATGATGACTCCGCCGCCGCCACCAAAAATTTGTACGTAACCTGCACCATTTTCATTTAATAAATCTCGCAAATATTTAAAATATTCCATGTGCCCGCCTTGATACGACGAAATACACACGCCCTGTGCGCCTTCTTGTAAAACCGCTTTCACGACATCATCCACAGATCTGTTATGACCCAAATGAATAACTTCACATCCTGCCTCTTGCAGCATTCTGCGAATAATATTTATCGAGGCATCATGACCATCAAACAGAGCCGCTGCAGTAACAACGCGAACAGGATTTTTTAACATTTATTTTCCTTTATTATTTGATCTTAATATTTTTCTTAATATTTTCCGCTGAAATTAGGTTTTCTTTTTTCAAGAAATGCTTGCATGCCTTCTTTCGAATCTACAGATTCAAAGACCGACGAAAAAATCTCAGCTTCATTTGATAAAGCTTTTTCAATCTCAAGATCTGCAGCTTCGTTGATTGATTTTTTTGAAAGCCCTATGGCGACTGATGATTTTGATAAAATCATTTCAATTTTTTTCATTACAGTTGGAATTAATTCTGCCAAAGGAACAACTGTTGATACTAATCCGCACAATTTTGCATCTGCAGCAGTTAGTAATTCACCCGTAAAAGTCATCTCGCGCGCTTTGCGAATGCCGACAGCGTTTAACAAGCGAACCGTTCCACCAAAGCCAGGGATCAATCCCAAAGAAACTTCGGGTAAACCAAATTTTGCATTTTCGCTGGCAATAATAAAATCACAAGCCAAAGCCAATTCACAACCACCACCCAAAGTAAAACCATTGACAGCAGCAATGACTGGAATTTTTAATAAATTAAATTCATGAAATACAGACTGACCTTTTTCAGCAAAAGATTTGGCTTGGTCTGAATTTAAATCAGACATTTCTTTGATGTCTGCGCCTGCGACGAAGGCTTTTTCACCGGCGCCGGTAATAACTAAAACTTTAGCGTGATCATAATCCATTTCAGACAATTCGCGAACTGCAGAACTGATTTCGTTGAGCATTTGAGAATTCAAAGCGTTCAAAGCCTGCGGACGATTTAACGTTAAAAACCAAACTCCGTTGGCGTGTTGTTCAAGTTTTATATTTTGATATTGATTACTCATATGTATAAAATCCTTTTTTAGATTTTTTACCTAGCCAGACTGCTTCGACGTATTTTACTAAAAGCGGACACGGACGATATTTTGAATCACCCAACCCATCATACAAAACATTCATGATCGCAAGGCACGTATCAAGCCCAATAAAGTCTGCCAACGTTAACGGACCCATCGGTTGATTCGTTCCCAGTTTCATGGCGCTATCGATACTGGCTGCTGTCGCGATGCCTTCGTGAAGTGTATAAACAGCTTCATTAATCATCGGCATTAAAATACGGTTCACGATAAAACCCGGCATGTCTTTGACAGATTCGACAAAAGTTTTTCCTAATTTTTCAGACAATGTTTTTGTTAATGTGAAAGTTTCATCTGAAGTCTGAAGCCCTCGAATACCTTCAACTAATTGCATCAACGGCACAGGATTCATGAAATGCATTCCGCAAACTTTGTGCGGGCGCGAAGTCACAGCCGCAATTTTTGTAATTGAAATTGATGATGTGTTTGTTGCCAAAATAGCATCCGCCTTTACGACTGAATCCAAATCTTTGAAAATTTTTAATTTCAAATCAATATTTTCTGTGGCGGCTTCGACAACGAAATCACAGTCTTTCAGATCAGATAAATTTGTTGTGACCGAAATATGCCCGAGCAAAGTTTTTTTTGCATCTTCAGTTAAAATTCCTTTTTTAATCATACGATCAAGGCTGCTTGAAATTGTTGTCAGACCTTTGTCGAGGGCTCCTGAATTAATGTCGAACATGACAACTTTAAAATTTTTTCCGGCCGCAACTTGAACAATACCATTCCCCATTTGTCCTGCGCCAATAACGCCTATTTTTTGAATTTGATCGATCGTCATAATTTGTCCTTTTTCTTTTATTTTCTATACAATTTTATATTGCACAAACATAACAAAGATCTGGTCTTGATTCATGAATTTACATTGGTAAAATCAAAAAGATGCTATTTGTCATAAAGCCCTTTAATTTAATTTTTAAAATCATCGCCATTTTGCTGTTTTTTTCAACTGCTTGGACAGAATCGCCTGCTAAATCGTCGGCTGATTTTAACCAAAAAGGCCAACAAATTTCATATTATAAGTCCCCAACCAGCACTTACCCTTCCGGCGAAACAACGATTGAACGACTGTCGCAAAACCTGATTACAAAATATCAGGTTACTGAAAGTTATTATTTGTATAAAAATCAAAAAATTTCAAAGAGACTTTTAAAAACGACAGCAGCCACTGACCTGTCCAATTCAAACAGTCTGCGTGATTTAGGATTTTTTCTGACATTAAAAAATACGGCTTTAAAAATCAAAGCTGAATCAAAATCAAAATCAATATTGATCATTAACGAACAAAAAAAATTGACTGCATTGGGATTTAAAAATGGTTTTTTACTGACTGAAGTAAATCATATTCGTGGTTACGTTGATATTTCAGATTGTATTTCAAAGTTTGATTTCGCCAAAGCCGTTTATGCCAAAAATTCAAAAACAAATCTGAAAAAATGGTTTTATGTAAAAACCAGAAATTTTGATCAAATTGAAACAACAACAAATGAAACTTTGTACCTGAATCAAATCGAAGGAATTTTTCCGGATACAAACAAAGCCATCATCACACAAAGCGATCAATCTTTACCCGTCTGGACATCGCTGGAATTAAAAACGGATTCAAATTTACAG
>CANBND010000139.1 GCA_947370945.1 Pseudobdellovibrionaceae bacterium
AATCAAAAAAAACAGTCCCCCACAGTAAAATTACAATTCCAACACAAGCTATGATCAGGCTGATAAATTGTTTGAGGCTCATTTTTTCTTTCAGAATAAAATGGCTTCCTAAATTTACAAACAATGGAAAGGTAAATAATAACAAAGCCGCCAACGAGACCGACAAGCCTTGAATCGATTTAAAATACAAAGTCGAAAATACAGCATAACCAAAAATACCAAGACCGGCAGAAATTAAAATTTGTCTGAAATTTAATATCAGAGCTGACCTTTTAAAAATCAGCAGACCTAAAAATAAAACAATGGCTGCAAATGAAAATCGAAACGTCAACAGCTGACCCACTGTCATTCCTGAATTAAAAGCAAGTCTGCCAAAGATTCCTAAAAATCCAAAGCCAATCCCCGCCAAGATGATACACATAAAACCAGTGAATTGTCGCATTTGAAGTTGCATAGTTTTAGAATAGTCTGACAAAATAGAATTTCAATATTTTTTTGACGACAGAGGGTTTATGTTTAACGCACGCCAAGTTTTTCAAGATGAAATTTTAATTTTTGAGGGCGATCATTCACCAAAAATTTATCTGGTCAAATCAGGTCAATTCAAAGCCACAAAAAAAATTAAAGATGCCGAACGACTTTTGGGGTTTATAAATCCTGGAGAATTTATTGGTGAAATGTCATACCTGACAGAAACTGCAGCTCACAACTGTGATGTCACCGCCGTTACCGAATCTACAGTCATAGAAATTCCGAAAGATAATTTCTATGAGGTTTTAGCGACAAATCCGATTTGGATGAAGGCATTGATTAAATCTTTAGTCTCGCGAATAACGGCGTTAAATAAAAAAATTTAATATTAAAAATCTGCTAGAAATTTTTAACATTAAAGTTTCTGATAACATTAACCGTATCATCTAAAATTGAATTTTTAGACGCATATCCCAAATCAGACGAAAATAAACAAAAAAGGTAATCGTTAGCCAGCTTGACCTGCGCACGATCTGGAATAGCTTTTGATTGCAAAGCAGCCATATCTGAAATTCTGTAGCGAACGATTTCACGATTATATTTATAAATATTTAGATTGTTTGAATACGAATCCACGCCAAATGCAGGTACCTCGACAAAGCTCCACATATTTTGTGTCAAATCCAAATCACTTGTTAAAATTGTTTTATTTTTTCTATTTAAAACTCGAGTTTGAATCGCTGTGCCATTCGTATAAATTAATTTTAATGTATGGTTATCAACGCGTTCTAAAATATGCGGATTGAAAGATTTAGAATACTTCTCAATTTCGCCTGTCACCGCAACGCTGCTGATGACAGAGTGCGAATCTAAATCATAGAGCGAAACTTGATTTTTTGACTTTATAAAAATTAAACGCGGCTTTGATGGAACCGGAGCTACCCAATTAATTTCTGATAACCCCGTCGACTGCACCAGTGAAGACCAATTATTTTGCGTCAAACTTTGTGCGATGTTAATTTCTGCCAAAGAATTGTCTGACAAGGCCAACACCAGATTGCCGTCTTCCAATAAATCTCCGGCAGCAATTGTTTGGTCATTGGAAACGATTGAACCAAACACAGCCGATTTTTGAACGACACCATTCGAATTCATTTGCACAATACCTGCAGTTTGCAAATCATCATACATCACAAGCAGTCCTAATTCAGGACGAAATGCTGCAGACAAAGGTTTGCCAAAAAAACGTATGGGGTTGTGTTGTGGATTTGAATTTTTATCAAAAATTGAAATATGTTTTACACTTAAATCAACAATATAATTACCAACCGTATCATGTAAAACATAATGCGGCTGATTCAGATTCAAAACATTCAGCGCACGCACCAGCGACATCTGATCTAAATTAAATTGATAAATTTTTTGCACCAACGGCTCA
This sequence comes from Pseudobdellovibrionaceae bacterium, assembly GCA_947370945.1. Classification (GTDB taxonomy): domain Bacteria; phylum Bdellovibrionota; class Bdellovibrionia; order Bdellovibrionales; family Bdellovibrionaceae; genus Pseudobdellovibrio. The sequence goes on from CANBND010000139.1 coordinate 1,910, forward strand.
AATAAAACCACTGCTGCGCTGTCGCCACCCGAAGTCGTTTTTAACGACGAGACATTTTCAAGTTTATTACCAATAATGTTTTCATCACCTTCACTCAGTTTTGGTCCAACACACGAAAATAAATGAAGTACGACTGATGCAAATAATAATGTTTTACTGATTTTAAAAACCATATGATGCTCCGATGTTGATATAAAATTGATTCGGATCAGATTTGTAACCACCAAATCCGATATTGTTAAAAGTATATTTATGATTTGTGTACGTTACGCCACCGTTAAACCAGACGCCTGAATTCATCGCTAAATAATATTGCGTACTTAGAATTGGCGACAGCAAACTGGCCTGATCATTGTCTTCGGTAAAATCATCTTTGATTTTGTATTCAGCACGACCAGATTCAAGCCCCAGACCAACCACAAAATGTGACTGCCCTGCGACTGTTAACGGATTGCTTGAAGGAAAAAATCGATAGTTCACTTGCGCGTTCATTAAGTTTAACAAAGTGGTTGCTGTCGTTGTCGTAAAAAAATGTTCTTCACCTGTTAATCTGCGTGCGCCCAAAGATACGCCCCAATCTTGATTCAACTGATGACGATACGTAAAATCCCAACCTGAATATTTTTGAATGGCCAAACGCGAATCTTCATCGCGCTTTTTTTCAGTGCCTAGCCCCAATGTAAACCAATTTGTTTTATAATTTTTTGACGTCGACAGAATTTTTGCAAAGTCGCTGACTTGTCCTGTCGTTAAGGCCTTCATCGTCACCGCCGCAGCCATTGAATTTAACAACTGCCTTGCACCGTCGTCTTGTTTGAAGGGGCCAATCGGCTGATCGTCAGATAAATATTTTTTTTCGATTTGCACCAGATGGCCCAGCTCGTGCGTGATTAAATAAATTCGTTCGTAATCTTTCAATTTTAAAAACTGATCGCGATTTAAAACTATTTTTTTTGTTTTTGCATTTGCAATGGCATCCGCTTGACGATCACCATTTTTTTCAGTGACTTCCATTGATTTCGACGTCCATAAAAATTGAACTCCGCCAGATAGTTCGGGGCCGTTATCGATCAACTTTAAAATATCTTTGGCTTTTTCAGCTGTCATATCCGCACAAAAATAAGATTGTCTTTCACTGATGTTTTTCAGCGATTCACAGACCTTGTGTTCAGATAATATTTGCTCGCACTGACATAGTTTTTCTTTTTCATCATCAGTCAACTCAGTGACTCTGCTTAAGGTATTTGAAATCTGCGCGATGGTTACTTGCAGTTCAACGTCACCAGCGTTACCGCCGTTACCCACGAATGTGCTTGCAGTTATATTCTGAAGACAAAATAGAAATACAGCTGCAAAAATAATTTTCATCATACGACACGCCCTCCTGTAGGACTTAAATTGATAGTGACTTGGTAAAGCTTGTCGCCGTTTTGATGTTCGACGGCCGCGAAGTCTTGTAAATTTTTTGAAAATTCACGAATCATTTCAGTCAACTGCTGATAACGTTCGGGATTTAAATCCAGAACCATTGTGTTTGCAAAACGTTCGTGGGTTAAAAATAAATCTATGTTTTGTTTCGCAATCGATAATGCCGCTTTATGAAAAGCCCTGATTTTTTGGCTCGGTATCGGATTTTCAGTGGTCACCAATGATGTTTCTACAACGATATGCTGATCTAAAGTTTTCCGCAGATAACCTTCTTTAAGCAAAAACTGCAGACTTTGATCAATTCTTTTTTTCGAAGCGATAGAACCCAATTCTTGGTACAGCAATTGTGGATTTTTTTGAATGGCTTTGATTCGAAAACAATCTTTGACGTAAACATTTAGCCAATCATTCAACAGATGCATCGCCGCTTCGGTGCGGTTGTTTTTTCGTTCTTGTTTTAAGACTTCTTTTTGTTCGTCGGGGTTTTCGTTTTGCTGAATCCAATTTTTAAAATAAATCTTTTCAGCAGGCGTCAACGCCAATAATTTAGAAAACTCTTCACAGCGTTCAATCGTTAATTTTCGTTTTTTTTGAATAATCAACGAAACTAATGCGGACGAAACTTTGCGCAAATTTTTGGTTGCCGTCATCACTGAAAAAGATTTTTCAGTTTTTTTGCGATAATTCACCATATCAAAAACAAACAGTGAAACATCACTGTAACTTTGAACTTGGGGTCGTTGAATTATGGGTTTAATATCTGTTTGCATTTCGCCATACAACACTAAAATACTTTTGATTACAATAGGTTGTGTAAATTTTATTTTTACTTTGTAAAAATATTTGACGTTTAAATCAGTTCTACTTGACCCTATCTGCCAGCTCGATTTAACGATTGTTTGAATATCAATTTCGAGTATTAATAACTGCATGGGTTACAGTTTATGTTATTTCATTAGTTTCATTTCAATGTGGGGAGTCTCTGCCGGAGGCTATTTTTCTTTTGCCGGCGCAATCGTTGCCTTTGGAATTCATCCTGCCTTAGACTATTTTGTCGGAAAGAAAAAACCGACAGGACTGTTCGGCCAAATTTTATTTCATCCAAAAATTGCAAATTTTTTATTATTTTCGTCTGCGCCATTTTGTTTTTTATTTTTAATTTTCAGTCTGAAAAATTTTTCTATTCATACAGATGCAATATCAATAGCGGGGAATATTTTGTCCACCGGAGTTCTTTTGGGTGTTATCGCGATCAACACCGCGCATGAATTAGTTCACCGCAGACAAAATTGGCAACGGATGCTGGGCTTGTTTAATTTAACACTCGTGAATTTCACATGGTGGAAAGTGGCTCATGTTGACTTGCACCACAGGCACGTTTCAACACCACTCGACCATGCCAGTTCAAAAAAAAATGAACTGGTTTACGCATTTTGGGTTCGCAATTTTTTTAACAGCTTGATTGAAAGTTATCAATTCAAACCCAAAGCTTGTGCGGCCTATACAGGCTTTAATATTTTTTTCAATTTGGGGGTTTTTTATTTTTTTAGTTTTCAGATTTGGATTTTTTCAATCCTCATTTCAATCCTGGCAATTATCATGCTTCTGACTGTTGATTTTATCGAACATTATGGTTTGGAACGAAAAATTGTGGACTCTGGCAGGTACGAACCTGTACGCCACGAACACAGTTGGGATTGCCATTATTTATTAACGAATTTGACGTTGTTCAACTTAGGTTATCATTCTCATCATCATTGGCGCGCGTCGGCTCAGTTTGATACCCTGACATTGCAAAGCGCCGCACCTGAAATGAAATATGGATATTCATTGATGATGCTGCGCTCATTGATCGGAAAAAATTAAATACTTTATCGTTGGCCTTTCGTGATAACCTTATAAAAAATAACACAATAAAAAGGAGTTTCTTGTGAAAAAAATATTCGGCTTACTTATTATATTAACAACAATTTTTTTAGGATGCAGAGGCACAACAACTGACGACACCGCCTACAGTGTCGATACAGCTACAGAATCCGCGCAACAAGTTGGTGACGCGATGGCCTCTGTTGATGAATCTGGTGGTTCAACTGGCGGAGCGATCACATCGAATGAAATCAAATCTTATGAAAAAGCCTTTGCTCGTATAAGTCCAAATGAAAATTCATCTCAAATTTTATCTGCACAGAAAAAAGTGAATTTATTTTTACCCCAAGCGCAAGCCACAGCTTGCAACACGATCGCTTTTGATACCTGCGGAACAACGGCCGCAAATACAAAGATTCGCACTTTAAGTAGCTGCACGACAGCCGGGAATGGCACAATGTCTGGCAATGTCACACTGACATTTACAGGTACGGGCGCAGGAACATGTACGATACCCGCAAATACAGATTCAGTTTCAAGAGTTCCTAATTACGCAATCAGTGGATTACGTGGAGCGACCTTTACTGTCAGCGCTCCCACATCGGGCCAAACATTAACGCGTACTGCGGTTTCAACAATGAGCTTATCAAATGCCGGAATTAAGCGAACATTCACCACACCGAAAGGTACAAAATTATTAGATATCACGACAGCAACGGGAACGCCGTTAACAATTAACGGAAATGCTCGTACTGGCCGAACAATCAGCGCGGGAACACTTGTTGTTACAAATAATTTAACGAATGTAACCTGCACGCTGACTCCTGCTGGAATCGCGTGGACAGGTTCGTGCAATTGCCCAACGGCAGGAACTTGGTCAGCAACGTGTTCAGATGCATCAACGTATTCAGTAGCCTATAGCTCAACATGTGGAGAGACAACTTTTACCAAAGCGAGTGTCGCTACGCCAATGACAATGGATCGCTGCCAATAATTATTTAATTCTGATTTGTAAATTTATTTGATTCTCAAAATAACAATTTCACTTCTTGAAAACCAACGCATTGGCGGCCCCCAAAACCCAGTGCCTTGGTGATTAAATACTACAATATTTCCAGATTTTTTAATAAAATTTTTAAAACCTTTCACCATCGGTTGCTGCAGCAGCACTCCTAAATGAAATGGAAAAATTTGTCCACCGTGCGTATGCCCAGTCAATACTAAATCACATTTTTCAGTTTTAATATCGTGAACACTGGATGGCTCATGCGCCAATAAAATTTTATAAACTGTTTGCTGATCGGATTTCAAAGCCACATCTGGTTCGGAACAAATACTGCGACTGAATCTGGGGGCCATACGATCAGGAATGCCTGCAATTAATATTTTTTGATGATTAAAATGAATTATTTTATTTTGATTATGTAAAGAGACAATCCCCAAACTTTCCAAATAGCCTTCCCAATCGCCAGCGTGAATATATTCGTGATTGCCAGTGATATAAAATGTACCGCATGTTGATTTTAAATTCTGAAGTGGCAATAACATTTTTGAAATCTTAGAAAAATCACCCTC
>CANBND010000140.1 GCA_947370945.1 Pseudobdellovibrionaceae bacterium
TAGGACGAACGAGTAGTTTTAGTCTGTGTTTGTTCAAATATATAAATTAGATATGACCTCTGACCGCGCGCAGTCGATCATTTTGGTATGACATCAAAATATTTGGTAATTATAGGCTTCCTTTTTTCTGCTCAGTTCATTTTTGCTGAGCGCAATATACAAACTGATGAGCATTTGTTGGCTGACGAAAACAAAAGCGACAATATTTTCATTGTCTGCGGCAGGCAAAAAGAAATCCGTTGGTTGCGGGCTTTTAAATTAGAAAACGGTCGTTGCAAAACGTACTATTCAAAAGAGGGCTATGTTCAGGTCATTAGTGCCGCATCGTATTTTTCGTCATGTGCAGCGGTGCTTGATACGGTTAAAAAAAATATCGAAGAGGGTGGATTTAAGTGCGCCGAAAAAAACCTGGCTTCGATGATAGAAATTGAATAGCTTTAGAAAACAATATGAAAATAGTGTTGGCACAATTAAATTCAGTAAATAATATTGAAGATAATTTTTCAGCAATTGAAAAAACAATTCTGGATTTTAAAAAAATACAACCTATGGACAGACCAAGATTAATTGTTTTCCCAGAGAACAGCTTGTTTTTTCGTATCGATGAAAATGAAAAAATACAGGCTTTGGGTTCTGAACATAAAATTTTTAAGAGCCTAGAAAAACTAAGTGCTGAATTAAATATTTATTTTCATTTAACGACGGCGATGCATGATCAGAATAAAATTTGGAATGCGTCAGTGTTGATTTTGCCGAATAAAAAAACTGAAATCATTTATAAAAAAATTCATTTATTTGATATTGCGCTGGATGGTCAAAAGCCCATTCGAGAATCAGACGTATTTAGTCACGGTGAAAAGTCGGCTGTGTTTGAAATTGATCGGATTAAATTTGGATCTTCGATTTGCTATGACCTTAGGTTTTCTGAGCTTTATAGCCAATATGCAAAATCGGAAGTCGATGTGATTTTAGTTCCAGCGGCGTTTTTAGTTAAAACAGGAATGGCTCACTGGGAAATATTATTGCGCGCGCGTGCGATCGAAAGCCAAGCGTTTGTGTTGGCTCCGGCGCAGGCTGGAAAGCATCACAGCACAACCTCTGAGCAGTTCAGAGAGACATTTGGACATTCATTGGCCGTTAATCCTTGGGGCGAAGTGATCGCCGTAAAACCAGATGGAGTTGGGTTGTTGTCGATCGACATCGATTCTGACAAGTGTCGTCAGGTTCGTGGTCAAATTCCGATGCGAAATCACCGCAGACTTTTTTAGTGCTTCATTTTTTTTTCTGACAAGCATATTGTTTAAAACAAAGAGGTCTAAAGCTATGTCAAAAAAATCTTTAAAAATTTCGCATCGAAAAAATATTCTTCGTTTTTTTCTGTTATTATGTTTGGGTTTGATTATCGTCATGACGATGATGTCATTTTCGCAAAAAGCGATGGCTGACGACGATCTGACATTTTCAGAAAAAGCGCGCGAGAAAAAATATCTAGGTGGCGCCGATGAATCAGAGTTAAAAGTTTTGGCGACGCTGCCGACCTTGAAAAATAATAAAACAAAAACTGAAGAAGCTGACGAAGGATTTTAATCATGACAGATATTTTGCCTGAGGGCGTAACCAGAGAAACAATGGACGTTGATGTTTTGATCGTTGGTGGTGGTGCAGCGGGATTGTCTTGTGCGTATAAAATTGCATCTGATATTGAAAAGCACAACGCGGCCGTTGATGCAGGAACATTGCAAGCTGAAAAAATTGCAGAGCAAATGATTGTTGTATTAGAAAAGGGTTCTGAAATTGGTGCGCACAGTTTTTCGGGAGCCGTTTTAAATCCAAAGGCGCTTAAGGAATTAATTCCGAATTATTTAGAATTAGGTTGTCCGTTAGATTCAGAAGTGAAAACTGATGCGGTTTATTATTTAGGTCAAACTTCGGCATTTAAATTGCCGATCACTCCGCCGCCATTTCATAATGTTGGAAATTATATTATTTCGTTATCAAAATTGAATCGTTGGTTGGGTCAGCAATGCGAATCCAAAGGGATTAACATTTTTCCAGGGTTTGCGGCGGTTGAGGCTTTATATGGCGGGGATAAAATTGTTGGCGTTAGAACCGGCGATAAAGGCCGCGATAAAGACGGAAATCCCAAATCAAATTTTGAGCCTGGATTGATTTTAAAAGCGAAAACTACGATTTTTGCTGAAGGTACGCGCGGCAGTTTATTTAAACAAGTTTCTAAAAAATTAGATTTACGTGCTGGAAAAAATAAAGAAGTTTTCGAAGAAGGTGTGAAAGAAATTATTCAAATGCCAGCTGGAACTATTGAAGCTGGAAAAGTGATTCATACTTTGGGTTTTCCATTAAATAAATCGATCGGTGGAACATTTATTTATACGATCCCCGGTGATAAAATTGTTTTAGGTTTGGTTGCGTATTTAGATTCGAAAGATCCCCTGTTGGATCCACACCGAGAATTGCAAAAATTAAAGACTCATCCATTTATTTCAAATATGATCAGTGGCGGAAAAGTAATTGCCTACGGAGGTAAAACTTTACCAGCCGGCGGTTGGTATTCAATGCCGAAATTATTTGGTAACGGATTCATGGTCTGTGGTGATTCGGCCAGCATGGTGGATGTTCAAAAATTAAAAGGAATTCATTTGGCAATGAAATCAGGAATGGCAGCTGCAGAAACAGCAGTTGAAGCGATTTTAAAAAATGATTCATCAGAAAAAGTTCTGAGTTCGTATGAAGAAAAAATTCATCAAAGCTTTGTCAAAAAAGAATTATATCGTGTTCGCAATTTTCATCAGACTTTGTCAAAAGGTGTGTTTGCATCATTACCACTGATTGGTTTGCAGGAAATCACTGGTGGTCGTGGATTGTTTGATAATTTAAAGATTGATCATGACGATGCCAAGACAACCGAAAGCGTCAGCGATATTTGGGGTTCTGAAGGAATGGCTCATGCGGATAACCAGTTGCCTAAAGCCGATGGAAATTTGTTTTTTGATAAATTGGGCAGTGTTTATTTAACGGGGACGAGCCATGATGAGGATTCTCCGAATCATTTAAAGCTTGGTAGTGCAGACATTTGTCGAACGGTGTGCGAACCTAGGTATAAATCGCCGTGCGTGCAGTTTTGTCCGGCTAGCGTATATGAAATGCTGCCATCAAAAGTTGAGGGTGGTAAGTATGATTTACAAATTAATTATACGAACTGTATTCATTGTAAAACTTGTGATATTAAATGCCCTATGGAAAACATAGATTGGACAGTGCCTGAAGGTGGTGGCGGTCCGAAGTATGTCGAAACGTAGTTTAAAAACATAAACAGGCTTTATCACTACGGAAGATAAAGCCACTAAAGAAAAAAGGTGGTCTTTATGGCAAAGTTTTTTGCGTCGTGTCCGATTGGTCTTTCTGATCTGGTTGAAAAAGAATTAAAACAAATGGGTTTACAGACTTGGGCAAAGACTCAGGCTGGTGTGGTTTTCGAATCCAACTGGGCCGGTTGTTACAAGGCGAATTTACATTCGCGATTTTCCAGTCGAATTTTAAAACCACTTTTAGATTTCACGGCTTTTACTGAAGAAGAATTATATAACAACGTTCGTAAACATGATTTCACAAAATACATTCGTGAAGATCAAACTTTAGCGATCGATGCCACAGTGAAAGAATCAAATTGTAAAGATCAAAGATATTTGGCGATGAAAGTCAAAGACGCCATCGTTGATCAGTTTCGTGAAAAATACGGAACTCGTCCGGATGTTTCAAATGACGAGCCTGATTTAAAAATTCATATTCGTGGTTATCAAAATTTATATAATATGGCGTTGGATACAACGGGAAATTCTTTGTTCATGCGAGGATACCGTTCAAAAACAGGTGAGGCTCCGTTAAAAGAAAATTTAGCGGCAGGTTTGATCGGGCTAACAGAGTGGGATCAGAAATCACCGTTGTTGGATTTATTTTGTGGATCAGGAACATTGTTGATCGAAGCTGCGATGATGGCTTTGAATATGGCTCCGGGCATTCACAGAAATCATTTTGGTTTTATGGCACTGAAAGATTTTGACGAAGCGACATGGGACAAAGTTGTTGCCGAGGCCAATGAAAACGAAAAAGATTCACTCGATTTTAAATTATTTGGTTATGACCATGATAAACGAGTGATTCAAATGGCCAAAGACAACGCGAAAAATGCAGGCGTTGGTCAATTTTTAGATTTAAAAGTTTCTCCGATTGCCGTGTCGGCTCCGCCGATTGAAAAAGGCATGATTGTTTGTAATCCTCCGTACGGTGCGCGTATCGGTGACGAAGATAATTTAAAAGACGTGTATCGCGATTTAGGATTTACTTTGAAAAATCGGTTTCAAGGTTGGGATGCGTGGATCATGTCGGGCAATAAAGACTTATTAAAAGAAATGAAATTAAAATCGACACGCCAACATTATTTATTTAATGGCAATATTGAATGTCGATTTTTAAAATATGAAATGTATGCGGGGACGCGACGAGCGGATTAAAACGGTTTTAATACTGCAGTGTACGAAGCAAACATAAATATGCCAAGCATCGCCACATACAAAGGCCAACCCAGTTGGCCTTTTCTTTTGAGGATTGAAATAAAAATCGCGAAAATTCCCCAGATTGCAAATTTAACGTAAGCCCACATTGGCATTTCGCGAGCTAAACCCAAGCGAGCAAGCAATCCGAAACCGCTGATTAAAATTAAAACCAAACCTGCGCCGTGAGCCGCGAAAGAAAAAGTTTTAATTTTTCCGGCCAATGCATGACCGCTGGATGTGATTGCGTAGGCCATCATAAGGCCAGAGATTAAAAGAAAAATTCCTGTCAGATGAATGATTTTGTAGATTTCGTATGGCATGTGGGGCTCCTGTTTGTATTTACTATTGTTTTTTATTCCAACCCCAGATGTTTCATGATCTGGGCGATTTGTTTTTTTATTTTTGGTAAGTGTGATGTGACTGCTAAAATTTTTAAATTTTCTTTATGTTCGATTGCGGGGTACCCGCCGTAAACTCCAGATTTTTCAAGCGAGTTCATAACGCCAGCTCGGGCCGTTAAAATAATATTATCAGTTAATTTTAAATGTCCTAAAACCCCAACATTGCCAGAGCTCATAAAGTTTTTTCCGATGGAGGTTGAGCCCGCAACAATAAAACCTGCAGCGACGGCGGCGTTTTCGCCGATCACGCAATTATGTGCAATGTGGCAGTGGTTATCAAATTTTGAACCGGATTTAATTCTGGTTTCAGTCAGAGTAGCTCTGTCAACGGCACAGTGAGCGCCCAGTTCGACATTGTCTTCAAGAACAACAATTCCGATTTGTGCAATTTTGTGATGTGTGAAATTTTTGTCTGTGAAAAAACCGAAGCCGTCTGAACCAAGAACAACATGTGAAGCGAGTTTACAATTTTTACCGATCTGAGAATAGCTGCCAATAAAAACAAGCGCAGAGATTTCGGTATTTTCTTTGATCCGCGAGTGGTGTTCGATCACAGTGTGGGTGCCAATTGAAACATTGTCTTCGATCACAACGTCGTTTTCGATCACGGCATAAGGTGCGATCGAAACGTTTTTGCCAATTTGAGCAGTTGGGCTAATGAGGGCTGTCGGGTGAATATTTTTAGACTGAGCAGAAATTTTATTTTTATCAAATAAAAAAAGTATTTCACTCATGGCCCATTGAATATTTGGAGTTGTTGCGACAAAGAAATCTTTCGACAATAAATATTCAACTTCAGAATAAACTTTTTCTAAAATAATATAACCCTGAGTTTTATTTTTAACAGCGACTTCGAGCATATTTTTTGTCGATACAAAGACTAACGAATTTGGATCTGAAGCTTCTGCAGGCCGGACATTTGAAAATGACAGGTTTGCAGAGTGTAGAAGTTTTAAAGACTTTAAGTGAATAAGATTTTGTGAAGAAACTGATTTCATAGGTTAAGGCTAATGCTTTGCAACGTGAAACTCACTATTTTACTTGTCCGAGACATGCCGCAAGATATATGTACAAACTATGGCTACAAAAAAATCTGTTAAACCGTCTCAGAAATCAGTCTCGAAACCAGCTGCAAAAAGTGCTTCAAAAGCAGCAACTAAGCCGGTAGTTAAAAAGGCTGCCGCAAAACCTGTAACTAAGCCTGCAGTAAAGCCGGCATTAAAGACGTCTGCGCCAGTTAAGGGCACAAAAGCAAAACCGATGAAAAGCAGTATGACTGTTGAAACTCGTGTTGAAAAAGCAAAAATCGATTCAGGCAGTACATTGTTAGAAATGGCCAAAGAAGAAATGCACCACGTGAATGGTCCGGCGGCGGAAGCCGTTGATAAGGCTGAAAAAGCTGGCAAATTTAAGCCCATAAAGCTTGAGCGTGGTAATTTGGCTGATGAAAAAGCAAAGTGGCAAGAGCTTTTTAAAAGATACGGTAAAGATAAAGCCGTGAATTACAAAATGTCAGAACAGTTTGAATCGTTAAAACCTATTAATCACAAGGTTTTAGGTTGGGGATTTGTTTTAACAAATGAAAATAACCGCCTAGAAATTTTATTTGAAAACGGCATCAAACTTTTGATTTGTAACTATAAGCCATAGGTTATACAAATTAATCGCCAAAACTTAGGTTTGTACAAAAAAACTGCCAAGCCATAGGCTGCAAGCCCTAATTTCAATTAACGCAATTTAAAATCATTAAATTTTTATTTTCAAAATCGCTTTTATCACACAAGATTAACGTTCTGTTTTTT
>CANBND010000141.1 GCA_947370945.1 Pseudobdellovibrionaceae bacterium
TTATAACGATTCACTTTTTTATTACTCAGCCATAATAAATTAATAATTTCACTTCAGCTGAGCAAGTCGGTTTAAATATTATCTAAATGTCTCATATTTTTTCTTTAAATTTTCGAACATGCCAGAAAGTTGACTTATCGAATAATCCAGATTGTTTAAATTAGGATTTGCATCAGCGCATTTGCCGATCGAGGCTTGAACAACTAAAGCCTGCTGTCTACACTGTAGCATAGCCAAATCGTTAATTAACGGCGCCAATTGATCTCTCGTACGCAACATCAGATTTTTAGTTTCTACTTTGCCCTGCGCTAACTGCTCTTCAAATTCAGCATTAATTTTGTCTACACGTTGTTGATAGTTAGCGTTTCTCCAGTTATCTATTTCTTCAAATAAGACACCCATAGTCATAATGCCAGCTTCAGCAGCTATCATCGGCGGCGCAAAAACAGACAATGCCAATGTTACCAATGGCGCTTGAGATTGCAAGGCTTCTCCTGTGTCTTTAGTCCTCTGAAAGAATGGAATATAGCCTGGCTTTTCAACATACTTACGAGGGATGTATTGCTCTTCAGCCGTTAGATGTAAGTAGTTATTAACGTATACTTTATATTTGATTGCAGCTTTATTATTTTCTTCTTTCGCAGAAAAAACAAGTGTGCATCCAGCTGGATAATTAGACGCATCGTAGCTGGCGTAACCGCGATCTTGGCCCCTGTTGAAGTCAGGTCCATCTTTTCCGAGATTTACAGGGAGATTACTATAAGATCCGTCGGGGGATTCAGAGGCAGTAAAAAAATTTGATAAGAACAATGATCCGTCACGTTGCCCATATGCAGGCTTTGGCTTAACTTCTGAAGGGACAATAACCTGTCCTGTATACATACTTGGGGTCCCCATAGACTTAAGACATAAGTTTGAAGTGTCGCCACCAAGTTTATCATTAAGTGTTTCTAGGGTGTTGGTATAAATGCTTACATTAACTCTTTTTAACTTCGCATCTGACGCATTTATTTTTTTTGCGCCAGGATTATAGTTTAAGCCATCCCCTTCATCTGCTGTCGATCTTTTTGGGTGATGATTTAAGTCTACAAACTGAGGTTGAAAACTCATTTCAGCAGAGTTGCTTACTTCAGGCGTAATTTTTTTTGCCGCACAGTTTGTTAGACATGTTGCTGCAAATACCAAGAATAGCATTTTTGTGTATTTATTTATCATATGTAAAAGTCTCCCTTTTAATAAATACCTTAATACAAATTCTATTTTCCAGCAACTGGGCTAACGTGGGGTTTTGGAGTGACCCCTATTTTATTAACTTAAAGGAGATATTTCAAATCTAGTTGAAAGTCTTGTTGGTCTGTAGACTATTTACCAGTTGAGTTTATCTCCGCAAAAGATAGCGTATTCACCGTAAACAGTATAAACCCACCTACCCCCGACCAAAAAACAGAAAACTCCATTTATCAACGACAGGTACGAAAATAAAAACCAACATCGAAATATTCGTCCACATGAAAAATGCGAACCAACGTTCTTTCGCATCTGACTTATAAACTCTGAAAAATTCTTTCAATAGAAAAAATGCAAACGGAAAAATAAATAAAACATACACCCAACTGGTCTGCAGAAAAAATGGCGCTGACAAGGCCACGCCCGCATATGCAAAGGTGTAAAGACCCACGTGGTACAAAGTTTTTTTCACGCCCAATTTCACAGGCAATGTTGGAATTCCACCAGCGGCGTAATCGTCTTTGTATTTGATCGCCAGCGTCCAGAAATGCGGCATCTGCCACAAAAAAATAATCAAAAATAAATAAATCGATTCGCTGGTGAAAATATTTGGATTGTTCACAGCATAACCGATCGTGATCGGCAATGCTCCAGGGATTGCCCCAGGAACGGCTGCAAAGGCCCAATTGGGCTTCCACCATTTGGTGTACAAAACATTATATAAAACGACAGAGACAATCCCCAGAACGCCCGCTGTCGTTGATTGAGCGAACAACATATTCACGCCCACAAAAATCATCGCACATGACAAAATCCCCGCGGCCAACGGTTTAATTTTACCACTGGCGATGGGTCGATTTTTTGTGCGCGGCATTTTTTGATCCAGCTGCCATTCTTGAACTTGGTTTAAAGCCAGACTGCCCGAACTTAAAAAATACAACCCACCTAAAAAATAAATGAGATGTTTATAATCAAAGGGCGTTTCAATAGAAAAGCCGGTTGCATATCCCGCAAGACCGGCTAATAAAACAAAAATAACGATTCCGAATTTTGTTAACTGAGAAAAGATTTTAAACACGATTTTTAAAACCGCACTACAAAACTGAATTTACAGTAATGCGCGTGTAAATATCCATAATTGTGATACCGAATAACAAAGCCAAAAATACAAAACCCGCGCCAAAAATAATTCGGTTTGAAAGTTTGTCGTATTTTAAATGCATGAACCAAGCCATGACTAAAAATGCCTTCACAGCCGCGATTGAAAACGCAATCAGCGCCGCGAATGGACCCAAAAATTCGTGCAACTGATGAAATCCGACAGTTAAAAAAGTTAATACAAACAATGCGCCAGCAACTTTATAATACGTCGCAAGCGGCATAATGTGATGTTCGTCATGGCCATGATTATCATTCGCAGAATTGTGATTTGCAGCAGACATAAATACTCCTAATTATAAAATAACTACCCGACCAAATAAAGTAACGGAAACAGGAAAATCCACACAAGATCTATGATGTGCCAAAAAATTCCAACGCCTTCAACAGCTGTGTAATAATTCGGATTAAAATCACCACGCATGCAGCGATATAAACACCAACTGATCATGCACATTCCTAAAATAACGTGAATACCGTGCAGACCCGACATACAAAAATAAAAACCAAAATACATTCCTAAATTTGTGCTGACGATTGCAGGTTTGCCCATTTCATGCAGATGATGATTTAACATTTCAAGATCCAACATGCGACCCGGAAAAATCCCCATGTGAAATTTATGCGTGTATTCAAAATATTTGATCACCATAAAAATCGCACCACATAAAATCGTAACTGCCAGCGCACCAACAGCTTTTTTAGGTTGATTGATCTGACAAAAATAAATTCCCAAAGCCATTGTTAATGATGAAAAAATCAGAACCAATGTATTAATGAAACCTAAACGCCAATCCAAAAACTGCGCGCCCTCGGCAAACATTTCAGGATATTTCATGTGGAAAATTAAATATCCAACAAATAATCCGCCGAACATTAAAATTTCTGTCGCCATAAAAAGCCAAATGCCTTCTTTGGCTGAAGCGAATTGGTGGCTGGCATCGCGGTAATGTTCTTGTACCGGAACGCCGTTAATCATTTTACTTGTACTCATACGGCCCCGCAGTCACGACTGGTTCATGATCAAAGTTATGAACGCTTGGTGGAGAATCGGCTTCCCATTCAAGAGTTTTTGATCCCCATGGATTTTTTGGAGCTTTTGCACCCGAAATTAATCCGTTAATAATTGTGTATAAAGCCATTAAAAAACCAATCGCAATCAACCAAGAACCCATTGTTGAAATACGATTCAGTGGTTCATAGGCAGGGATATAATTGAAATATCTGCGCGGCATTCCCATCGCACCTAAAATAAATTGCGGAAAAAATGTTACGTTAAATCCAACAAAAATAAATACCCAAGACATGCGTGCCCAAAATTCAGAATACATTTTACCGAACATTTTCGGGAACCAATAATAAAATCCACCCATAATCGCCATCAGCGTTCCGCCCACCATCACGTAATGAAAATGTGCGACCACAAAATAAGTGTCATGAAAATGCACGTCGACCGGAATAACGGCCAACATAATTCCAGTGACCCCACCGATCGCAAATAAAAATAAAAATCCCAAAGCAAATAACATGGGTGATGCAAATTCAATCGAACCTTTGTACATCGTCGCAACCCAGTTAAACATTTTAATCGCTGTTGGCACACCCACAAGCATTGTTAAAAATGAAAACACAATTCCTGCAAATTCAGATTGGCCCGACACGAACATGTGGTGACCCCAAACAAAAAATGAAACCGCAGCAATACCCAGTGATGAATACGCAATGGCTGTGTAACCAAAAATTGTTTTTTTAGAAAACGTTGTGATCAATTCTGAAATCACACCCATCGCTGGTAAAATCATGATGTAAACCGCAGGATGCGAATAAAACCAGAAAAAATGTTGAAACAATACAGGATCGCCACCCAATTTCGGATCAAAAATACCAACTCCAAATGTTCGCTCCATCGCTAATAACAATAAAGTGATTGCTAAAATTGGCGTTGCTAAAACTTGAATAATTGCTGTTGAATATAATGCCCAAACGAACAATGGCATTCTCCACATTGTCATTCCAGGGCAACGTAATTTATGAACAGTTACAATGAAGTTTAATCCCGTCAGGATTGAGCTCATTCCCGTGATGAATGCGGCCAAAACCATTGTTGTAACAGCAGTTCCAGATTTAATTGAATACGGAGTATAGAACGTCCAACCTGTATCCACTTTTGTTGAAAACATTGTGAACATCGCCAATGATGCTCCAGCCATTAAACAATACCAGCTGGCCAAATTTAATTTCGGAAAAGCAACGTCTTTGGCGCCGATTTGTAATGGCAAAAAGATATTACCCAAAATCGCAGGAATACCTGGGATGATCACCATGAAAACCATGATCGCACCATGATAAGTTAATATCTGATTGTACGCATCTGCTGAAGGTAACAACTGACCTGTTGTTTTACCTAAAGCATCCACTGCATTGTACGCGAAAAGTTCACCGCGCAATAACAAAGCGGCGATACCGCCCAACAAAAAGAAAGACATCACTGAAATAAAATACAAAATTCCGATACGTTTATGATCCAAACTTGTTAACCAAGACCACAAACCTTTTTCTGCATTTAAATAATTACTGCCATGTGCTGCGTGAGCCATAACGTACTCCTTTATTTAAGACCTTTAATATATTCAATCAACGCGGTAACTTCGACTTCTGAAAGCTGACCTTGAAATGCCGGCATCGCAGAGCGCGGGCCAAAACCTTTGACGATTTTTGCCTGTGAATTTAAAATTGATTCGCGAATGTAATTTTCGTCAGCTGTGACTTTAGTGCCATCTAGTAATTCAACATTTGTATCACCAAATAATTTATAAACTGACGGACCCACTTTGACGGCTGGGCTGTCGACGCTGTGGCAAGATGCACACGCGCGAGTTTGAAATATTTTTGCTCCACGCTGAGCCATTGGCAAAGTTGAAACTTCAGATTCAGTTGTTAACCACTGATCGAATTCTTCTTGAGTCACCACGCGCAATTTTGTAATCATCCCCGAGTGCTGAGTTCCGCAATATTCGGCGCAAAACACATGAAAATCACCCAACTTGTCTGCATGAAACCACAAATTTGTGTATCGCCCCGGAACCGCATCTTGTTTTAAACGAAAACTGGGAACATAAAACGAATGCAAAACATCTTCGGCAGCTAAAATTAAACGAACATCGCGACCGACCGGCACAACGACTTCAGTCGATTTAACTCCGTTTTTATATTCAGCAGTCCATGCCCACTGTTTTCCAGTGACATGAATTTCTAAAGCGTCTTTAGGCATCGTGCGCATGTCGTGATAAATCACCCAGCCCCATGCAAAAACGAATAAAAATAAAATCAATGGAATCACTGACCATAAAATCTCAAGACGTGTGTCGTGAGTAATATAAGCCGTTACATCATTGGCCGATTTTCGTTTATATTTAATCGCGAAATAAATCATTCCACCGATCACAATCACACACGACACCAAACTGATCACAAGTAAAAATGCGTACAAATTATCTACGCTTTTTGCGATCTCGGTCCCTTGTGTCGGCATGAACGAATCCGCTTGCGCCATCACAACTGTTAATTTTTGCAATATCCACAACAACATGGCTACACCTTCTCTCTTCTTGATCTAAATAATATCGGCAACAACCACGCACCTAATAATAAAGCCACAAGCGCTCCGGCGATTTGCACCAAACGAAAAACTTGCAGACCATATCTGGATTGATGTTGGTCGTACTTAAAACAAAATAACATCACCGAATCAACGATATTGCCCACGTGACCGTTGGCAGTGTCGTTTAATCCTAATTTCATATCGCGAGCATCAAAATCAACACCGTGCAAATATCTGGAAATTGTTCCATCTGGCGAAATCATAATCGCCGCCGAAGCATGCGACCATTCATTGGCTTTTTCGTTCCAACGATATTCAAAACCAATTTGCTTCATCAAAATATCAATTGTGTTTTGATCTGCAGTTAAAAAATGAAATCCATTTTCTGTTCCCGCGCGATTATAAACTTTCATGTATGATGCTTTTTTCTTTGCGGCCAGATCTGCTTTTTCGGGCATGTTTTCACGCGCATCAAAACTGAATGCGACAATTTCAAATTTTTCGCCAGGGTTCCAATCGATTTTTTTCAATGTTTCGATGACGCCATTGAAATGAAAGCTGCAAAGCCCTGGGCATTGATAATACATAGGGCTTAACATCACAGGCTTGTGTGCTGTAAAAAAACTTGAAAGTTTTACGATTTCGCCTTTTTCATTTTTTACTGAAAGATTTAAATCAATTTTTTGGCCAATTTTTTCAGATATATTTACGCCTTTTAATTCTTCGGGCACTTGTGCCGAATTTGTTTCTGGCTGCAATCCTGTGTATTT
>CANBND010000142.1 GCA_947370945.1 Pseudobdellovibrionaceae bacterium
TGTAAAATTTCACGCAGCCCTGCCGACATGGGAACAACACTGAAATCGATGTTGAAGTAATTATGTTGTATTTACTTGGATCAAAAGAAGTTAAAGGTCTTTTGATCCAAGCACTTTCGAAAACGAATTTATCAAAAAAAACAGCTGTCGATTTCCCTGCTGGATCGGGCTTTACTTCAAATTATTTATTGGATCATGGCGCCAAAGTCACGGCGTGGGATATGTTCCCCGAGTTTTTTAAATCAAAAAAAATAAAATGTGAAATGGCAGATTTACAAAATACATTTCCCGCAGCCAATAGTTCATTTGATTTAGCTATTTTTCAAGAAGGTATCGAACATTTACCGGATCAACTTTTTGCACTTAAAGAATTTCATCGTATTTTAAAAACAGATGGAACTTTATTTGTAACGACTCCGAATTACTCAAATTTACGCTCACGATTATCTTATTTACTATTTGAAGCCGAAACGCCAAAAATGATGCCACCCAATGAGTTAGAATCGTTATGGTTTGGCAAAGATCAGCGTATTTATATGGGCCATATTTTTTCAATAGGCATTATGCGCCTGCGCGTATTAGCTGTGCTTGCAGGGTTTGAAATTCAAAAAATTCACCCCTCAAGAATAAATTGGTCGTCATTCATCATTGGCCTGATATTTTATCCATTTATTTTAATTAAATCTTTTTTAAATTACCAAAGATCTGTACGTAAATTAAAAATTAAAACAGATTCCACTCAGAAAAGAATGTTATTCAGTCTGTTAAAACTGAATTTAAACCCTACAATTTTATTCGGCGGGCACTTGATTGTTGAATTCAAACGCATGCCTACGGCCTACCAACCCATCCTTGATCAACGTCACATTTTAGAGACATAATTAAAGATTCCGTTGACCCTTGCGCTGCCATTGTATTAAACATAGCTTTCATATTTTAAAACTAAACCAAGGAGACTCTCATGGCTAACGAAAGAACATTTTCAATCATCAAACCAAACGCAGTTAAAAAAAATGCGATCGGTGATATCATCCATACTTTTGAATCAAAAGGCTTAAAAATCGCCGCTGCAAAATTAGCGATGATGTCTAAAGAAAAATGTGAATTATTTTATGCTGAACACAGCGCTCGCCCATTTTTCGGCGAACTTGTCGCATTTATGACTTCTGGCCCAGTAGTAATGATGTGCTTAACTGGCGAAAACGCAGTTTTAAAAAATCGCGAAATCATGGGCGCAACGGATCCGAAAAAAGCTGATGCTGGAACAATCCGCGCAAAGCATGGCGATTCAATGGGTGAAAACGCAGTTCACGGTTCTGATTCAGTGGCTTCTGCCGAGCGTGAATTAGCAATATTTTTTGACCGTCACGAAATGGTAAATTTCTAAATTTAATGTCTGATATAAATTCAAAGACACAAAAAAGGGGCTCTGATTTAGAGTCCCTTTTACATTCTGAACATATTGTCACTGTTGAAAAAATGGCCGTGGGCGGTTCTGCTGTGGCACGAATTGCTGTCGCTGACAAATCTGTCGTTGTTTTTATTCCCTATGGTGCCCCGAACGATGAATTAAAAATTAAAATTTCTGCAGTAGAGAAAAATTTCTTAAATGGCGAAATTATCGAAATCATCAAGGCGGGCTCTAGTCGCAGAACTGCGGCTTGTGAATATTTTGGTCAATGTGGCGGCTGTTTATGGCAACACATTGATGAATCTGAACAGGTTTTGCAAAAAGAACTGATTTTAAAAGATCTATTTAAAAAATTTCTTCCTGGTGTTGAATATAATTTATTACCTACAGTTTCGACGCCTGAAAAATTGGGCTATAGAAACCGAATTCAATTAAAACAAATAGGTCAAAAAATCGGTTATTTCAAACATGAATCGCATGACATCGTTGAAATCAACAACTGTCTGATTTCAGAAACTGCGTTACAGAATTACATCCCAACATTTAAAACTAAATTGCGTCCTTCTGAAAAATTAAAAAAATTTGAACTTAAAATAAATCAAACTGGTGGTGTTGAACATTATCCCGTTGGCGAATTTGGCGAAGGATTAGCTTTTTCGCAAGTGAATCGCTTTGTAAATCAGAAACTTGTTGAAACCGTCACAGGCTTGGCGCAAAAATTAAATCCCGAACAAATCACAGAGCTCTATGCCGGAGCTGGTAATTTTACATTTCCGTTGGCCGAAGCCTTGCCTAAAACAGCAATTCAGGCCGTAGAGCTAAGCTCTCAGTTAACAAAAAGCGCTGTTGAGCGAATTAAAACCGAGAAAAAACATAAAAAAATCAGCTTTTTTACAACTAAATCTGAAATTTATTGTCGGAATTCTGCAACTTTTTCTGAAGACTTTGTTTTGCTTGATCCACCTAGATCTGGTTGTGATTCTGAAGTTATTTCTGTGTTGTCAGATAAAAAACCAAAAGCAATTTTATACATCAGCTGCCATCCGGTAAATTTGGTTCGTGATTTAAAGAATCTGACGACAAAATACAAAATTGGGCACCTTCAAATTTTTGATATGTTTCCGCAAACTGACCATTTTGAAACGGTGTGTTTGCTCGAACGTATTTAGCCTCAGACGTTGACGCCAAGCCATTGCGTCCTTAGCATATAAGAATATGCAAAGCAGTAGTGCCTATTATAACCATATTTTATTTTTATTTTTTTTTATAACATCACTAACTGCATGTACATCAAGTCCATCCATCGACAAAGAGCGCTCTTCATTAAAAATGCAACTGGCCGTTTCACATATTGAAAGTAATAATTTACCGATAGCCCTTAAAGAATTATTAGAAGCCGAAGCCCTAGATGCACAAAACGCGCTAATTCAAAGCAATTTAGGATTAGTTTATTTTTTACGAAAAAAAATGGATTTATCAATTAGTCACTATTCAAATGCAATTCGTTTAGATCCGAAACTGACTGAAACTAAAAACAGCTTGGCGCGCGTTTATATTGAAATAAAACAATATATTAAAGCTGAAGCATTGCTAAATACAGTGGTCGAAGATCTGACTTATACAAACATGACCTCGGCCTATATGAATTACGGGCTTATGCGCTTTAATCAAAAACGTTTTGCTGATGCAAAAATTTTGTTTCGTAAAGTTCTTGAAACAGATCGTGAAAATTGTTTCGCACAGGTTTATTTGGGCCGAAGCCACTTAGATTTACAAGAAAACCAAGACGCCGCAAACCAGTTTGAAAAAGCGACGCCGATTTGTTTACAATTCAGAGTTGACGACGCTCATTATTTTTCTGGCATTGCACACTACCGCTTAAACCAAAAAAATAAATCATTATTGCGTTTTCAAGAAGTCGTTAAATTATTTCCCGACGGCACGAATGCCGCCAGTTCAAAAAAAATGATTGATATTATCCAAAGGAACAATCAATGAAAATGACAGGCGAACTTTTGCGAGCCGAGCGCATCAAACAAGATTTAAAAATTACTGATATTGCATTTGCTTTAAAACTTGCTTCGAAAATAATTCAGTCTATCGAAGACGGTGATACCGAGGCGTTGCCTGCAAAAACTTTCACTCGTGGCTTTGTTAAAAGTTATGCTGAATTTTTAAAATTAGATTCAGTCGTTGTTTTAAGGCAGTTCCAAGAGGAAATGGGCTCAACAAGCCCAATGCCAAAAGTTCCACCACCACAGCCATCGCAAAAAATTGAAAAGATAAAAAACGAATCCGCGAAGGAAGCGCCAAAGGTACTTGATGAAAAAATGTCGTCAGGCCTAACACGTCACCACATATTTATTTTTGTTTTTGTTTGTGTTGGCGTTGCAATTATAGCCTTGGTCAACGGCCTTGTCCGCAAGTATTCGCGCGAACGCGCCGATATGACAACACAATTAATTCTTGAGAAAAAAAATGATCCCTCATATTCAAAAATCAGTTCGACAGACGAAGCTAATGCACAACAGATCACGCAGTTGCATATGATGAATCAAACTATTCCTGCAAGCACTGATGTAACTGCTGCGGCCATTGAAAATACAGAAGCAATACCCGCACAACAGGCCGAAGCCATAAACCAAAGCACTGAAAAAACACAGTACCCGTCCATCGATGTTTCAAATAACAAACCTATCGAAGTTCTGATCGAAGCCAAAAAAGACTTAACGATCCAATATGCAAAAGGTAATTCAAATACTTTTGAAAAAATTCTAATGAAGCAAAATTCGTATCAGATTATTAGATCAAATACCGGTTTACATTTGCGTGCTGAAGATGGTTCTCATTTAATATTAACTGTAAATGGCGCCGTGAGGCCGATCAATAAAGCAAAACCACTGCAGATTACTTTTTAATTAAATTATGAAAACCAAAAATATTGGTCTAATTTTATTTATCAGTTTAGTTATTAAATTATTTTTAGCTGTACTCATTCCCGTTTTTGGTGACGAATCTTATTATTGGTTTTGGGGTCAACATGTTCAACTCAGTTACTTTGATCATCCCGCAATGGTGGGTTGGCTCACGTGGCTGGGCTCGCAATTAGATTTTCTGCCCAAGTCGCTGATCGTTCGCTGGCCCTTTGTCATTCTTAGCACAATCAGTCTATTCGTATTCATAAAAATTATTGATCGTACAATTAAAAACGATTCAAAAATTTCTGGCTGGTTGGTCGTTTTTTATTTACTAAATCCCATGTTGGGTTTCGGTGGAATTCTAGCAACACCCGACGTCCCATTGATATTCTTTTGGAGTCTGTCTTATTTATTCGTACTTCGTATTTTAGAAAAACAAAATATAAAAGATTATATTCTATTAGGTGCATGTCTGGGATTAGGATTTTGTTCAAAATATCACATTGTTTTGTTTCCCTTAACAATCGGTTTGGGGGTTGTTTGGTCAAAAAAATATTCTGAAATTAATCTAAAAAAATTAATTTTTACAATATTTGCAGGCATTTTATTCTCAAGTCCTGTTTTGATTTGGAATTATCAAAATGAATGGGCTTCGATAGCCTTTCAATTAAGTCATGGCTTTCAAGGCCGTCTATATACGCCATTATGGACAATAACGTACATTGTGGGGCAAGTTTTTTTATTCAATCCATTTTTAATGTACCAGTTAATTTTTAAAACTAAAAATTTGTTTCCTAAAAATACAGCTTTTTTTCAATGGTCTTTTTTCTTGCTCAGCTCATTCAAAGCTGGCGTTGAAGCCAATTGGCCTGTTACGGCCCACCTACAGGGGCTGTCATCACTACAACCAGAAAATAATTTCAGATTTTTTAAATACGCCCTTTCGTATGCGTTATTATTGTGGATTGCTTTTTTTGGATTTTATTTTTCTGAATTCGGCCAAGAAAAAATAAAAAAGATTCCTAATATGACAATTGCTGAAAAAATCTGGCCACAAATTGAATCCTACAAGCCACTGTATGGTCCAACATATCAAATATCTTCGTTGCTACAGCTTTTTTCAAACAAAGAAGTTTTAAAGCTGAATGAGCTTAGTCGTACAGATTTTTATGATTCAGCTATTTTCCAAAGACCAACACAAAAGGTGTTTTACAGTTTGAAATACGACATTTCCGATTGGCCAGATTGGCTCAATCTGGCCCAAAAAACTGCTGTGTTGAAATTTCCAGAATACAATTTGGTATTGTACAGGATAGATAATGAATAAATTTTTAAGCCTGATTACTTTTCTTATTATTTCATTTTTAATTTATGCATTTTATGTTTCACAATTTCAATTTCAATTATTTAATTCTAAAAATTCGCGCAGTACTTTTTTTTACGATTATCGTTTGTCTGAAAATATTCATACAGTTTTTTCACTGGGGTCTGGCACCGTGGCATCGATTTCAGATGAGGCCAAACAAACTCGGCAAGATTTTTTATTATTCACTGATGTTGGTGCAAATTTACAAACAGAAAGCGATCGATACCAGAATCGAATCGGTCTGTTGTTTGGTGAAAAAAAAGTTGCAGATACATACAGTTCCATTATCTATAAATTCGATAAATACAGCCCGCAAGGTGTCTCTGATCTAAAAATCGAATCGCCATCATTAAAAACAGGTTTTGATATCAAGCATCTTGAAAATTCAGATGCCGACGGTATCGAAGTCATTAATTTAAAAACCACAAGCCAAAGATCATGGGAAAAATCAAAATTGTCTACGCTTTGGAGTATCTTACTTTATCCATTTAACGCCAGACTTTCGTTGATGCGATTGTTTAGCGAACCCAACGACGAACTTCGTATTTTTGATCAACTCAGTCAGAAAAGAAATACGTCAATGTTTTTTGGCGCCGAAGTTTCGGCGCGCGCCATTCCGATCACAAATTTAATTATGAAATTTCCTAGCTACGAAAGAGTTCTCAGTGTGGGCTCACAACATTTATTACTAACTTCAGAACTGACGGGCAATATTGATACAGACAAAGTCACTGTGATATCAGCATTGAAAAAAGGACAATTTTATATTGCCTTTGACGAACTTGGCGACCCCGCGGGTTTTGAAATTTTTGTTATCAACGGAAAAAATAAAAAGTATTTATTCATGGGTGAGGATATACCCTTTACTAAAGATCAAAAGATTTATTACAGCCTGCCGTCAGAACCAAATATTTTTTTCGAAGTTGTTTTATTTAAAAATGGACTCCGTGTCGATCACTTAAATACGCACAAAGGTGAATTTCAAATTAAGTCGGCAGGTGTTTATCGAATTCAAGTCCGACTAAGCCCCAAATTGCCGTTGCCCGATG
>CANBND010000143.1 GCA_947370945.1 Pseudobdellovibrionaceae bacterium
GCACCAATGGCAAAGACCAATGAATAGCGCAAGCCATATAACAAACGCGTCAGAACATCACGACCACGATCATCTGTTCCCATTAAATTATCACGACTTGGAGCCGACGGATACGTTTCAACCGAAGAATTACTTTCGAACGGATCCCAACGAACCACCGGCCAAAATGCCCAATCGTTTTCTTTGAATTCAAGCGCGCGGTAATCCATGACATAGATATCTTCACGACCGAATTCAGTCGGATGATAATCAAACAACACCGGAGCATATATGCGTCCGTTGTATTTCATAATGTTTGGTTTACTGTTCGCCCAGAATTCCGCCGTCGCACTTAAAAAAATCAGAACGAAAACCATCCACGCCGAAACCACCGCCATTTTATTGCGTTTAAATCGGCGATACCGCTTTAATGTTAATTCATTTGTAATAAATCGGTTCTCTATTAAATTCACAATATTACTTTCTACTTAAAGTCGATTCGAGGATCGACCATAACGTAAATGATATCACTTAAAATATTTCCAACTAATAATAACATCGCTGAAATAAAAGTAATTCCCATAATCACATTATAATCACGCGACAACACCGACGAATAACTTAATAATCCGATACCATCCAAATTAAAAATGGTTTCAATAATTAATGATCCCGCTAAAAATACTCGTAAAAATCCACCCAAGCCCGTAGCCACAGGTATCATGGCGTTACGAAGCGCATGTTTGTAATAAACCAAACGATCCGACAAACCTTTGGCACGCGCCGTACGAATGTAATCAGATTTAATAACATCCAACATCGAATTTCTGACTAACATTGAAAGCTCGGTAAAATTTCCGATCATATAACACGTCAATGGCAATACGAAATGATAACAACGATCCCAAATTTTTCCCATCGTCGTTAGCGAATCATAATCATCAGCTTTGATTCCACCAATCGGAAACCAATCCCAATAAGAACCACCCGCAAACCAAACGATTAAAAATATACCCAACACCAGCGGCGGTATCGAATACAGAAAATAAAGAATCAATCCAGAAATCTGATCAAAAGCCCCCCCCGCCTTAATCGCCTTTTGCACCCCCAAAGGAATACAAACAAGATACGTCAGAATCAAAGAAGCAATTCCAAAGGATAGTGAAACCGGAAATTTTGAAGTAATCACATCGATAACGGGTTCTTGATATGTGAACGAATCACCAAAATCCATTCGAGAAATATTTTTCAACCAAATCCAATAGCGTTCGTGAACGGGCTTATCAAAGCCATATTGTTTGGATAATGCATCCAAAACTTCTCTGGAAATATTTGCGTTTTTTCCACCTTCACGAATTTTTTGTATTTTCTGCTCAATCGGCCCACCTGGAGCCGCATTGATAATAAAAAAAGTGACCAACGTTATTCCAATAAACGTTGGTATGGATATAATAATTCGGCGTATAATATAAATAAACATTTTTTACTTTTGAGCCGCTGACCACCAAGATAAATGTCCAACACTGTAGATTAAAGTATCTCCGGGTTTTGAAACCTTTTTAGATTGCGAATAAAATTCATACTTAGGATTAAATAAGAAGACATATGGCACATCGTCTGCAATTTTTCCGTAGGCTTTTTTAAATAATTCACCACGCTTTTTAGCGTCCATTTCTGTGCGCGCAGTATCGATCAATTTATCAACTTCAGGATTTGAATAGGCCACATAGTTCGAACCGCCCTTACCAATTGATGATGAGTGCCAGATCTGCTTTGGATCTTGCTCAACATCGCCACCGCCCCATGCCATTGCCATTAAATCGAAATTTCCTTCATCAATATTTTTAATAAATGAATTCCACTCAAGAAATCTTAACTCAACTTCGATTCCTGCTTTTTTCATATCTTCTTTAATAGTTGTCCACCATTTTTCAGATTCTTTACGAGCGTAAATAAAAGTTAACTTCAATTCTACTTTTTGACCATCGATAGTTTTTTCTAAAATTCCGTTTTTATCTTGGTCTTTCCAGCCAGCTTTAGTTAAAATTTCGCGAGCCTTTTTAACATCAAAAAGAATTGGCTTGTTTGCAGGAGCCTGCAATGACTTGACATACTCAGGGCTTGTTGCAAGCAACATTAAACCATCAAAAAATTTCTTATTCATTTCTTCACGATTTACTAAGTGAGCAAGTGCGAGACGTACTTCGCGATCTTTTAATACAGGTTTTCTTAAATTAAAACCTATAAAGCGCAATGACTTTGGCTCTTTATTTTCAACTTTTTTATTAATAAAAAAGTCTTTTCCAGCAAGTGCCTTCTGAGCGTTCAAATAACCGTCAGCGACATTCCATCTTTGATAATCCAAATCACCTTTTTTAAATTTTTCGACTGTTACATTTTCATCTTTTGTAATTCTAAAATTAATTTCTTTAAAGTTATAAAATCCTTTAAGACCATCAACCTTGTCCCCATACCATTTATCAAATTTTTCTAAAACAATGCGCTGACCTTTGTCGTAAAGTTTTAATTTATACGGGCCAGAACCAATGAATTCTTTTTGCATTTTGACTGACTTATTGATGTCGCCATAAACGCTCTTTGGAATAATCGTCATACCGCACACGATAGATAAATTCTTAAAATACGGCTCTGACGCTGTAAATTTAATATTGTACTTATCTAAAACTTCAACTTTAGAAATTTTTTCGTAATACGAAACCAAATTCAAAGCCTCATGCTTTGGATTTCGAACAGCCTCTAACGAAAATTTAACGTCTTCAGCAGTTACATTCTCGTCGTTGTGAAAATAAGCATCTTTTCTGAGGTGAAAAATAAACTCTAAGCCATTTTTTGAAACTTCCCATTTTTCAGCAAGACCCGGCGTGAATTCCCAAGTATTTAAATCTTGCGAACACAAAGAATCAAATCCATAGGCTTTTACATAGGTGCTGTATGTATCACCAGACATGATTGGATGAAGATTTTCTGGCTCTGCATCTAAATTATAATTCATCACCCCGCCCTGCGGAGCTTTTTCGTTCGGCTTAACGGCAAACACGTTCCCCGAAATCACCATGACCAAAAATAATACGACCAAATTTAATTTTTTCATCAAAATCTCCTTTAATATTTTATAAACGATTTGCAAATAACCCTACAAATTTCAGACCAAAAAATCAGTCGCAAAAATGCACCACCAAAGATTACTTTGACCCGGCGCAATTACAAGTTTTAATTCGCAGCACCAGCATTTTTCAATCCAAACTCCAAACACAGGTTGAAAATATGTGTGTATTTTTCAGGCAATCACGAATAGACTTGGCCTTTATGGTGAAAAAAGGTAATTTGGCACCAAATGCTGTTTTTGCAGTTTGGTGCCAAATTCAAAAAATGCATTCATAAAGGATTTATACAAGAAATATGAAGTTTATCGGACGCAAACACGAACTTGAAATTTTAAACAGCCACTGGGGCAAGCGCACCTCAAGCCTTATTGTTATTCGCGGGCGACGCCGTATCGGCAAAAGCACTCTTGTTGAGAAATTTTCCGAAAGCGCCGATTGCTATTTCAAATTCGAAGGGCTTGCGCCCGCTGAAAATCTTAAAAAAATTTCTCAGATTGAACACATGAATCACCTTCTGCAGCGCAGGTTTAAATCTAAAAAAAATCTAAAAACGTGGCTAGATATTTTTGAGTTTATCAATTCGAAAATTAAAAAGCAAAAAACTGTTCTGTTTTTCGACGAAATTTCTTGGATGGGAATGGATGACGCCAACTTCCCCGGATACTTAAAAATTGCTTGGGACAATTTTTTTTTAAAAAACGATAAGCTGATCGTCGTTCTTGCGGGTTCAGTCTCTGCATGGATTGAAAAAAATATCCTCATGCACACGGCCTTCGTTGGTCGCATTTCTTCGACGATGACCCTTCCACAGCTAAGCCTTGAAGAAACGAAATCTTTTTTTGACGACGATAAAAATCTATCAACCTATGACAAACTTAAATTTCTGTCCATAGCCGGCGGCGTGCCCAAATACATCAATGAATATAAATTTAACAAAACAGTAAATCAAAATATTCATCAGCTTTGCTTTGATACAAATGGTTTATTGTTCAATGAATTTGATCGTATTTTTAACGATATTTTTAATCGCAGATCAGATATTTATAAAAAAATTGTTGAATCTTTGATCCAAAAACCGCTGACACTTTCTGAAATTTGCAGATTCATCAAAGTTAAAAGAAATGGCAACTATAAAAATTATCTCAATGATTTAGTTGTCGCTGGTTTTTTAAAAAAAATTGATCAATTTGATATTTTGACCGGAGAACCGCAAAAGGTCTCTTATTTTAAAATTTGTGATAACTATCTTCGATTTTATTTAAAATATATTGATCGCTTTAAAAAACAAATCCACAATGGACAATTTAAAAATCGAACTCTTGAAAACCTCGCAGGCTTTGATAGCTTTATTGGGTATCAGTTCGAAAATTTAATTTTTAATAATTTAGATAAAATTATCAATTTATTAGACATTGATCCAAATTCTGTAATTTCAGCAGGCTCTTACTCTCAAAAGAAAAGTACGCGAAACAAAAATGGAACTCAGATTGATTTGCTCATTCACTGCAAACCAAATATTTTATATGTTTGTGAAATTAAATTTAAGAAAAATGTTGGTGACGATGTCATTCGGCAGCTTTTTCAAAAAATGGAAAAGCTTAAAAAACCCAAGTATATGACATTAAAACCAGTGCTCATTTATGCCGGAGAAGCCTCTAGCAAAATTTTAGACCAAAGTGAGATTCAGTTAATTTCAGCAGAAGATTTAATTTAATGATAGATTTTAATTTGGCACCAAACTGCAAAAAAGGCATTTGGTGCCAAATTGAAAAAATAACCCAAGTATCACCAAATGACAAAAAAAGCATTTGGTGATACTTGAAAAAAAATGAAAAAAGAAAGTAAAAACATGACAGACGCAAAACGAACTCCTAAATTTGATGCTACAACAACGATATCTTCTGAGTACGGAATTTTTGGCATTCCGATTCCTGAATCAGAATGTAAAGTTGTTCTATTGCCCGTCCCTTGGGAAGTGACCACATCGTACGGCCGCGGAGCTTCGAATGGCCCACGAATTATTCGCGAAGCCTCTGCACAAATTGATCTGTTTGATTTTGAAACCAAGACCGCTTACGAAGCTGGTTATTTCATGAAAACAATTTCAGAAGAAATTCAAAACAACAGCAAAAAATATAAAGAACTGGCGCAAAAAGTCATCGCGCTTCGCACAGAAATGTCTGACGACGAAAAACAAATCAATGCTTTGATTTCTGAAGTCAATGCCGCATCAAAAAAATGCACAGACTGGGTTTACACAGAAACAAAAAAAATCTTAGACGCCGGCAAATTATTTGGCCTTGTTGGTGGTGATCATTCAACACCGCTTGGTGCCATTCGTGCCATTTGCGAAAAACATTCTGCAAATCAAAAATCTGAGGTCGGCATTTTACATTTAGATGCACACTCTGACACACGTTGCGCCTATCAAGGCTTTGAACAATCACACGCATCAATTATGTATAATGTGATGAACTTACCTTTGGGCAGTCGCCCACATAAATTAGTTCAAGTCGGCATTCGTGATTTCTGCGAAGAAGAATTTGATTTTATAAATTCACGCAGCGACATTAAAACTTTTTTTGATATCGGCGTAAAACAACGCTTATTAAAAGGCGAAAGCTGGGCCTCTGTTGCAGCAGATATTATTTCCGAATTACCTCAAAAAGTTTATATCTCGTTTGATATTGATGGCCTTGATCCGCGTTTTTGCCCGTCAACAGGAACACCCGTGATCGGTGGATTATCTGCTGATGAAGTTTTCTTTTTATTTAATTTATTAGCGCAAAGCGGTCGTCAAATCGTAGGTTTTGATTTAAACGAAGTTTCAACGGGCGATGCCGACGAAGCCGAGTGGGATGGCAACGTTGGCGCCCGCATGCTGTACAAGTTGTGCAGCTGGAGCATCGTAACAAACAAATAAAAGGTCCAGCTATTAACCGAAATAAAAGCCTTGAATGTCATAGTCCTAAGAATCAATGATTGGTTCTTAGGAGGAATTTTATGACAAAATGGATTTTGTTATTTTCAACAGCCTTGCAAATTATATTTTCAGCAGCTTTTGCGGAACGTACTGTTTCAAGTGAAAATTTTAATACGATGATTGATGCTGTAAATACAGATCAAACCGAAACAGCCTATCAAATGTGGAACAGCAAAAGAATTCAAGATTACATTCGCCGAAAACGCACATTACAGAATGTGAAATCGATGATTGCAGATGCGAATTTACAGTCTGAAAATAAAAATTCCGAAGAGCCCCTCGCGCTTCGGAATTTTTCTGATAACTAAATCAATCTAAAATTATTTTTAATATTAAGAACGAGCGTATCTTTTTGTCATTGATTCACGAATTTCTGCACCTTCGATGCTTAAACGTGTCCAAGGAATTGCTCGCAGTCTTTCAGTTTCGATTGTTTCGTCTGTTTCTTCGCAGATACCGAAATTTCCACTCTCAATACGACCCAAAGCACTTTCAACTTCTAATAATTGCGAACGTAAACGATCTGTTAAATTCATCACTTCTTGTTCAGCTAAAATTCGCATCGTTTGATCTGCTTCGTCGCCGCCGCGCTCGACTTGGTCTAATTTTCCGCGGGCTT
>CANBND010000144.1 GCA_947370945.1 Pseudobdellovibrionaceae bacterium
TAAAAAAATGACGCGCACAATTTCTGCAAAACCCATTGTAACGATCGCTAAATAATCACCTTTTAAACGAAACGACGGAATTGAAACTAAGTATCCTGCAAGGCCCGAAACACTGGCGCCAATCAATGCAGTCAGTGGAATCAAATACCACGCATGAAAAAATTCTTTGGTTAATACGGCCGATGTGTACGCACCCAGCGCGATAAATCCCGCAGATCCTAACGAAAATTGATTGGCAACGCCTGTGATAAAATTTAAACCCAATGCCATCATGGCATTAATCATAAATGTGATAAACAAAGCTTGAATGTATGAATTTAAAAAATATTGGCAAATAGCACCAACAAAAATAAAATTAAAAATTAAAATAAGAATTAAATTTTTTCTTTTAATGTGACCCCCATCAAACCCGTAGGCTTGATAATTAAAATCAAAATTAAAATTCCAAACGATAAGGCTTCGCGGTAAGTTGATCCGCCATAACCAATCAAATAAAATTCACCAAGTCCTAATAAGTATCCGCCGATGACGGCGCCGGAAAGGCTACCGATGCCACCAAAAACTGCGGCGACAAAGGCGCTGGTGCCGATTTTAATTCCCATCATGGGATCAATTTTTGGATATTTCGTCGCAACTAATACTGCAGCGACGCCGGCCAACATCGAACCAATCATAAAAGTGCTTGAAATAATTTTATTATTATTAATACCCATCAGTGGAGCCATATCAGGGCGACTGCTGACGGCGCGCATAGCGCGACCAATTTGTGTTTTTTGAATCACATAGGTCAAAATAATTAATGAAATAAACGTCACTAAATAAATAATCAAATCGACCAAGCGAAATGGAATCCCTTGGTAATTTGCGATTTCAAAATTTTCAATTAATTCTGGAAATGGTTTTGGATTTGCTCCGAAAACAATTTGTCCGCCGAATTGAAATAAAATACTGACGCCGATGGCGGTAATCAGAACATTCAATTTATCCGATTTGCGAAGTGGTTTATACGCAAACTTTTCAACACAAAAACCAACAGCAGCACAAACTAAAATGGCAGCAGTTAATCCCGTGCAAAAATTTAAAACTGATGGCGTTTCAAGACCCAAAAATTTTGCAACGAAATAGGCGGCAAATGCGCCGATCATATAGATTTCAGAATGAGCAAAATTAATCATTTCAAGAATTCCATAAACCATTGTATAACCCAAAGCGATCAAAGCATAAATGCTTCCAACGCTAAGGCCATTTAATGTGTGTTGCAGAAATTCTTGCATCAAAATTTAAATCACTCAGTCTTGGTTATTAAAAAATAATTATGGATTCACAGTTGTGACGTATTTGTATTCAGGTCCTTCGACTTTAACAACGACAGCACTTTTCACAGCATCGCGGTTTTCATTCATCGACATTTTGCCAGTTACACCATGAAAATCTTTAATCTTTGTCATTTCTTCGCGAATTGATTCGCGAGTTAATGTTTTATTATCCGCAGAGGCTTTGGTCATGGCTTCTGCCATCATATACGTTGCATCGTAAGCCAATGCGGCCATCACATCGGCATCTTCTTTAAATTGAGTTTTAAATTTTTTTACGAATTCAACTGTCTTTGGATCTGTTGATTCAGTTGTATAATGATTTGAAAAATAATGTCCGTTGATTGCGTCTTTCGCAATTTTATACAGATCAGGTGATGACCAACCATCGCCACCAAGCATTGGTTGTTTCATTCCTAAATCTTTTAATTGACGAGCTAACAAAGCCACTTCGTTATAATACCCTGGAACAAAAATCGCGTCTGGATTTTTAGCTTTGATCGCAGTTAATTGTGATTTAAAATCGATATCGCCTTCTTGGTAAGAAATATCAGTGACGATTTCGCCGCCCATTTTTTTGAATTCAGAAATAAAAACATCAGACAATCCGACCGAGTAATCGCTTTTGATATCACGTAAAATTGCGGCCTTTTTCATTTTCAAATTTTCAGTCATGAATTTGGCCATCACGTAACCCTGAAACGGATCAATGAAGCAAGCTCTGAAAATATAATTTCCGATTTTTGTCACTTCAGGATTTGTCGCAGACGATGTCAGCATTACAATTTTATTTTGTTGTGCGACTTGGCCACCGATTTTTGATTTGCCAGATGTCGCTTCGCCGATGATGGCGATCACGTTGTCTTGACTGATTAAACGATTCACCACAGCAAGCGTTTCATCGTTGTCAGATTTATTATCGTAATTAATATGTTTAATTTTTTTACCGTTGATACCGCCGGCAGCATTGATTTCGTCAACAGCCATATCGATGCCTCGTTTTTGAAAAATTCCAAACGTTGCTGTGGCGCCCGTGTTTGAGCTGTATGAACCCAATAAAATTTCATTGTCGTTCGTTTTTTTTGTGCATGACGATGTTATCAAAAGACCAAAAACCACGAGCGACAATATTATTTTTTTCATTCGAATTTCTCCTACGTTGTGCGTGTTTAAAAATAAAATTTTTAATGTATAACAGTATCAAACTAAACAGATAAAGTTTTAGCAAGCTGAATTAATGTCACGTCGCCGTGTTTTTCATTTTTCGTTACAATATCCAAACTGACTTCAATTAAATCTGCTCCACGATTTCCGATCATCATATTTGATTTTCCAGAAATTAAACTGAGTACCGCTGCGGAACCTAATCGTGAAGCTAAAATTCGGTCGTGGGCCGTCGGGCTGCCACCACGTTGTTGGTGACCTAAAATACAAACCTTCGCATCCAAACCTGATTTTTTTCGGATCGCGTCGGCAAGATCATAAGCGCGTCCCGGTTTTTGCCCCTCGGCTGTGACAATGATGCTGCTGGTTTTTCCACGCAATCGGGATTCTTTTAAACGATCAATAATTTTATCAACTGGTAAAATATTTTCGGGAGTCAAAATTTCTTCGGCACCGCCGGCAACACCAACATGCGAAGCGATATAGCCTGAATTTCGTCCCATCACTTCAACAATAAAAACGCGATCGTGGCTGTCGGCTGTGTCGCGAATTTTATCAATCGCATCCAGCGCGGTGTTGATCGCCGTATCAAAACCAATGGTGTCGTCTGTGCCGAAGACATCATTATCAATCGTGCCGCAAATTCCGATAACCGGTATTTTGTGTTCTGAAAAAAGTGCTTGTGCGCCACGAAATGATCCATCGCCGCCGATGCAAATCAAACCTTCGATGCCTGCGGATTTTAAATTTTCAGATGCTTTTTTTCTGAATTCTGGTTTTAAAAATTCAAGCGAACGGCCTGTTTTTAAAATTGTGCCGCCACGTTGAATAATGTTGGCCATATCGCGCATTAATAGCGGCGTCATTTTATTTTCAATCATGCCGACATAGCCCTGCATGATGCCGATGACTTCAATATTTTTTGTCACTGCAGTTCTGACAACTGCACGAATGGCTGCGTTCATTCCAGGGGCGTCGCCGCCACTTGTGTAGACTCCGATTTTTTTCATAAGCTTGTCCTTGCGTAATCGTCAAAAAAAATATGTGCAGGACATACCCTAACTCCATCTGCAGATTTAAAATCTTTTTTACCGTGCAGATGGAGTTGGAAAAATTGAGCCTTTGGATACTTTGTTTTCAAATACGCAAAACGAGGATTGATTTCTTGATCGCTTAACTTCGCTTCAATAAACATTTCCGGCTCATCATTTTTACAGACTACAAAATCAACTTCTGGGCTATTTTTTTGTTTAGAAAAATGCAACGTGTAGTTGAAGCCTTGAGTATCCTCTTGCCAGTAACAGTATTTCAACAAGTGAACCGCAACTAAATTTTCAAAACGCATAGATTCGTCGTTAACGTACGTCCAATTATAAAAGTAAAGTTTCTGCTCCTTGGTTACAGATTTAATCAGATTACCAGTGAAAGAAGTTATTCGAAAAACAAGATACAGTCTTTCTAAGATCGCAATCCATTTACTAACAGTTTTATGAGCTACCTGCAGATTTTCACGCAAATTATTAATTGATAATGGTGAGCCTACATAAAGTGGCAAGCTTTTGGCCAAAACTTCGAGCGTGCCCAAATCCGATGTTGCTTCTAGGCCAGAGATATCCTCTTTGATGAGTCTTTGAATATATTCACGTGACCAGCGTCGCAATTCTTTTTCGCTTTCCGAAAAAAAAGGCTCTGGGAATCCACTTAATACCATCAGTGCCTGAACATCATTTTTTTTAGAACCTTTTATTTCATCATAGGATAGTGGCAAAAGTCGCAAATAATTATATCGCCCCTGCAGCGAGTCTCCGCCAAAGCGATAGTAATCTAAGCGAGCGCTTCCCGTAACTAAAATTTGTCTTTTTGATATAACATCAGCCTTCATGCCATCGTAAATACCTTTTAGATAATTGCGCCATTTTTTATATTTATGAATTTCATCAAAAATAATTAATTTTGTATCGGGTAATTCCGAAGATAAAATAAGATCTCTGTGTTTAGGGATGTCCCAATTTAAGTAACCCGTATCTGATTTTGAAAAAAATGATTGTGACAAGGTGGTTTTTCCAACTTGTCGTGGACCACCAAGAAAAACCATTTTCCTTTTTAAATCGTCAGCAATCTGTTGGTGCAAGTGTCTTTGTTTGGCCATAAATTAAATATAGGTGAGGGCCATTTTTTTATCAATACCTTTATTGGATAGCAGGCGAAAAAAGGTAGTCTTTTATTGGATAGGTGTCAAAAAAAAGCCTTTTACGATCGGGTAAAAGGCTTTTAAAATGAGTAGTTATTTAACTAAATAATCTGTGATTACTTCACAAGTGCTTTAAATTCAGAACCAGCGCGGAACTTTGGAGTCCATGCAGCAGGAATTTTAATCGCTTTACCAGTTTGTGGATTGCGACCGATACGAGCTTTACGTTTTGCTTTTAAAAATGTACCAAAGCCAACCAATTTAACATCGTCACCTTTTTTTACAGTTTTCTTAACGTTCGTCATAAAGCAATCAACGACGTTTTCGCATTGAGCTTTAGGCATTTTAGTTTCAGCAGCGATCTTTTCGATCAATTGTGCTTTGTTCATGAGGTCTCCTGTTGTTGTTGGTCAGCGTGACCAATTAATGTTGTGACGTCCTGTTGTTAAATATCATCCTGATGTTGTTTATAAGAAATCAAAAAACAAATTACGTCAAGAGCCTCTAACGCAAAGGCTTTCAAGACAATGATTCAGTTAAGTCGTTTCTAAATGATATTTCACGCTGGTGACAACAACATTTTTTTTGTACATCAACGATAATTTAATCAACCACGCCGTTTGATTATGTAAAAGCTGATGATGCCATTTTGCAGTTACAAATTCAGGAAAAATCACCGTGATAAATTCAGTCGGATGCTCGCGTGAAGCTGTTTTAATGAAATCCAAAATCGGTTCCGAGATTGAACGATAAGGCGATTCTAAAACATGTAAAGTCATATCTGGAAATTTTTCACCCCATGCTTTTTGAATACGTGCATAAGATTCCTCGTCTGTTTTCACGAAACAAATACGCAAATCTTGACCGATGCCTTTGCCGTAGCGAATAGCGTTCATGACACCTTTATGCAGGCCTGAGATCGGGATAATCACAACATGGTCTGTGACTTTCTCACATTTTTCAATTTCATAATGTGACTGCGAAATTTCACGAGCGAACATCACGTAATGAATATGAATTCGGTGAAATGAATAAACGACGGCCGGTATAGCAATGAAAATCAACCATGCCCCATGAGTAAATTTAAACGACGCAATAATTATTAAAACAGCAGCGGTGACAATGGCGCCAAAGCCATTCATCAACATTGATGGGATCCAATTTTTTTCTTTGACTTTTAAATGATGAATGACCATTCCTGCTTGCGACAATGTAAATGATAAAAATACACCAACTGCATACAGCGGAATTAACGCATGCGTGCGTCCTCCAAAAAATAACACTAACATAATGGCGCCTAAGGATAAGCCGATAATACCATTCGAAAAAACCAATCGGTCACCGACGCTGGCCAACTGTCTGGGGGCGTATCTGTCTTTGGCCAGTAGAGAAGTTAATCTTGGAAAATCTGCATAGGCTGTTGATGCCGCCATAAATAAAATTAAAAATACGCTGAACTGAATCAGATAAAAAATAACTCCGTGACCAAAAATAGCTTCATTCAAAGTTGAAATCATCGTCAGGCCTTCGTGATACTGAATGCCATAAGAATTAATTAAATACGTAATTCCCGCGAACATCGTACCTAAAATTAAAACCATCGTGATCAACGTTGTATTCGCATTTTTTGATTGAGGATGTTTAAATAAGGGTATTCCGTTCGAGATCGCCTCGATCCCCGTAAGAGCCGTGCAACCGGACGAGAACGCCTTCAGCACCATCAGCAGACCAATCTCGGGTAAATTATTTAAGATCACTGCGTGTGGGTGAATTGCCGAGTCTGTGGGGCCACGAAATAATCCGACGCCGATCAAAACAAAAATTGAAAAAATAAATAAATAAGTCGGGTACGCAAAAATAGTTGCAGAATCTTTCACTCCACGCAGACTTAATAACATTAAAAATAAAATAATCCAAACACAGGTAAAAACTTGAATCGA
>CANBND010000145.1 GCA_947370945.1 Pseudobdellovibrionaceae bacterium
CCACCAAAAACTCCAGAAAATTCAGGAGCTAATTCAAAACGATTTTTCATATCGACAGTACGGTTCTGAACAATGGATACTGTTTTTTCTGGTTGAATGTCTTTGGCTTTTTCGAAAAATATTTTATTGCCACCCAAAGCTTCAAAATCTGCGTCAGTTGCTGTTGTTGGATTTTTTGTAACAACCGCTTTTGCTTTCTCAGTTGTGGCCGTTGTCGTATTGACTTCGGCGTGTGAATTTAATGCTAGAACTAAAATTGTAAAAATTATTTTTTTCATGTGCGACCTACTTTGTTAAGTTAACAATAAAATTTAAATCTTTAGACACAATTTGAGTATCTGAACTGTTTTGATTTTTTGAATTTGTTGTAATTGAAAAATTTAAAACATTCGGTGCTGTTACTGCCGTTGTATCATATGCAAACGTACAGCTTAATAATGACGTCGATGCTTGGATACATTTTGTTGTTGAATTTTTAATTTCATTTTTAACTCCAACAAAAGAAACTGCCAATTCACCTTTTGGATCATATATTAAAAACTGATAATTAATTTTTGCTCCAATTTTATCTTCTAAAAGAGTTGTCCATGTCGTATTTAAGACAGTAAAACTTGTTAGAACATCAACATTTTGAGTTTGACGATCGCTGATTTGGTTAAAACGAGAATTCAATAACACATCAAATGAAAATGTGTCTTTTGTCGCCGTGACTTCCGCATCACGCAAATCGATTGTAAAAATAGCTTCGTATGTCGTTCCACTGATATAACGATAAGATGCTAACTTCATCAAACCGCTAATTGATCGCTTAAACAAACTTGGTAAAATTTGAATGTTCGACCACGTTGTTTGATCCATTGGATCAGCATCCATGTCATCAATATTAATTGTGACACCTTGAGTATCACCTTCGCGCATAGTTTGAATATTTTTAGAAATCGCTGTGATTTTTGGAGTGTTAAATTTTCGACTTAAAATAACTGAAACTTGTTTTTCTGAAAAAATAGTTGCTGATCCTGTTTGCGAAGCAATAACTCGCAATTTGAGGGTCATATTTTTTTCAATTTCTGTGACGGCAACTAAGCCTGGTGCTGGCGTCCATTTAAATAATCCTGTCGCTGCATCAAATGTTGCATTTGGAAAATCAGCCAAATTATCAATGACAACTTGTGTTGTGTAGCCAGGCAATAAGTTTCTGACTAACACGTTAAACTCTGCAGATTCACCTTCTTTAAAACGGAAGAAATCAGGAGCCAAGACACGAACTGCATCACTTGATAAAGGTTTTGGCTCAACAAGTTCTGTCGGTTGACCTTTGCCAGTGGCTAATACGCCGTCTTTATTTTTTAATGGATCTTGGTTCCAACCAGAACAACCTAATAAACCTAAACATAAAACTGATGCTAATAAAATTTTCTTCATAATTACCCCTGCCCTGCGCGTTTTAAATTAAATGGATATGACACTTTGACGTTTACGCCACCCTGAGGTAACGGAAATTTCCAAGTTTTAAGTCTCATGACAATACATTCTTCGATCACTTTTGAGTTTAATGTTGTGTTCGCAACACTGGCCGCACTGACTTGGCCTGTTCCTGAAATTGTAAAATCAATGGCAACACGACCATTTAAACTTGGATTACCTTGCAGACCTTGTTCATAACAAAAACGAACTTGTCCCATGTTGCGATTGACTACTGCTGCAATTTGATCGCGATCTAAACCCGTATCCATCGTCGCTTCTTGCGTGAGTGCAATTGGATTTGTACCTGCAGAACCTGTTAATGATAATTTTCCGTAACCAGCCTGACCGCCGCCTTTACCTTTGGTTCCGTAACCGCCGCCACCTTGAAGATTTGCACCTGCACCCAATGGTGCTGCTGTTAAGCCTTTACCGTAAAGTGAAGTTTGCACTCCGCCGCTACCTTCGGTGCCGCCCAATCCCGGACCTGCAGTTGTTTTTACAGCACCTAAATCAATGCCGCCTTTTTGTTTGCTATTTGATAAGCTTCCTAAAGCCGACAATGCGCCCATACGTTTTAATGTATTTTCTTTGCGCGTTGTTTTTGTTGGCTGAATTTCTGGTTCTTGAGTTTGATTCGTCACCATTTTTTGAATGTTCTTTTGAACCGTCATGTTTTTTACGATT
Source organism: Pseudobdellovibrionaceae bacterium (assembly GCA_947370945.1). Taxonomy (GTDB): domain Bacteria; phylum Bdellovibrionota; class Bdellovibrionia; order Bdellovibrionales; family Bdellovibrionaceae; genus Pseudobdellovibrio. Next base: position 2,149 of record CANBND010000145.1, read on the forward strand.
TTAACAACTTCTTGCTTCAACTCTTCAGTCATTGATTCTGTTTGAGTTTTATTTTGAGAAATCACAAAACCAAACATCATCGCTAATAATAAAATCGCCAAAAGAATATATAACATTTTAGTGTCATCTTCTTTTTTAAGATCGATATTTTTATCCAGCTTCTGAATGTCTTCGATTAAACGCAAATGACCCATACGACCCAACAAAACTGGGGCTTTTGCTAAATCATTTTTATTAAAATCATTTAATAATTGAAAATTAATTTTTTTATTTATCAGATCATCTGTTGAAGTCACAATTTCGATACGACCTGTATCTTGTCTGCGAATGACTTTCATCGAACCCGTTGAACCGATTGATTCATTCAACGGAAATGTTCGAAGAACTGAACCATTCATGTCTTCTAATATTAGTTTTTCTTGCATCGATACCTCAGTTAATGAATAAGTTTTTATTAAAATTGTGTTGTCGACATCAACAGTCGATCTTTGAAATCTTTACGAACACCAATCAAAGAATCTAAAACTTTGTCTTCTTCGACTGTTGTCACAGCCTCGTCAGAAAAATGAAATTTACCTTGGACCAGCATGTCTTCAAAATTATGTTCAGTGTTTGAAGTTTTTGACGTTGTTGTCGTCGCCTTGGGCGTCGCAGAAAAAGCCGCAAAACCCAGAAAAACTGAAATAAGTAAAATTATTTTTTTCATTACAGACCCTTCTTTAATGATTCAATTCTATTTTCTAAATAAGAAACCATCGCTTTATTTTCAGAACGTTTTTCAAGATCTAATAACGTATTCAAAGTTGCTACATTCAATGGATCTAAATAAACAGATTGACGTGATTTTTTCATTTCATCTAACGATGGTTTTGCCGTAGCCACTGACGTTTTTTGTGTCGTCATCAATTTTAATTCAGCTTGAACATCGGGCGCTGCAATTTTTGAAACGGCATTGATTTCAAGTTCAATCAAACGACGAGTTCCAATTTGATTCATCGATTTTTGAAATTCAGCTTTCCAATTTGCAGTTTTCCAGAATTCGTCGACTTTAATTTGTGCTTCGACGGCTTTGTTTTTATACGGCATTGCCTGAGCACTTAATAATGACAGATACTGTGATTCTTCATCTGGCGACAATCCTTTAGGGATTGGTGCTGAAATCACATCATTATAAAAACGCTCGGATTGTTTTGATAACATATTTAAACTGATTAACTGACTTGACCAGTCCGTACTTTCGATAGCTTTTTTCGCTTCAGTTTCAACTTGATCCAATAAGTTTTTACGAGCCTTAATTGTTGCAACTAATTTTTTATCATTCGATGAATCTAACTGATGCTTTTCAATTTTATCAGATAATGCTGACAAATCTGTTAAAAATACACTGCGCAAAACTAATTTTCCTGCGGTTGTTTTTTTCAAAGATGCATTTTGTGTTATTTTTTTCAAAATGGCTTGAGATGGCTGTGCTGAATAAGCCTCTGCTAACAACTGAGCCATTGTTTCTGGATCTTTTTCTAAAATTGCAGAATGTTTTTGAATTTCAGATTCTTTGTTTTTAGCTTTGCCGACCAATTCAACAGCGACTAATTTTTTATTTTCTGCATTTTCTGTGCTTTGTAAATATTTTTTATAATATGTTTCAGAATTGCCAGCCACAGTACCACCAGATAATTCAGAAAAAATAGCCAGCTTTAAATTTTTCTCGTCGGCTGAATATGTTTTTGCTAATTTTTCAGTTGCTGTAAATGCGGCACTGAAATCAAGACGTAATTCAGATAAATAAGCTTTGCGAGAAAAAGCGTATTCTTTGTCTTCGGCTGTTACTTCTGGAATTGTAACCAAAGCATCGGCTGCAGAAATAGCTTCAGAGAATTTTTTATTTTTCTGTGCTAAAATAATTTTATTTTTATAATATTTAATTTTGTCTGTTGTATCCAAATCAGCAACATTAATTTTTGCTAACGCTGCATAACCGGCTTCTGAACTTTGGCCTGCTAATTCAACAGATTCAGATAATTTTGATTTCTGTAAAATTTGAGAAAAATCTTTGGCATTGGCCGATCCTAATTCTGTTTTGTATATTTCAGAATGCGCAACGACTTGCGCTGTATTTTTCATAAGGCCTAATGAATCTAAAGCCAAATCAGCAGCTTGTTTTCTGATTTTCATGTCAGCTGTTTTTGTCATTGCGATTTGATGAAATGCAACACTTGAAGCTTGATAATTATTTTTTTCATACAATTGATGTGCTTTTTGATATTGAACTTCAGATAGTTTCGTTTTTTGGATGCTTAATTTTTCATAATTTTCGTACGCCTGATTTTTGTAATCAATATTTGCAGAGGTATCTGCCAGATCTAGTTGCTGAACAAGATTTTTTTCTAAGAAATCAGGTTTTACACCTGTAGCTGTTTCAGGTTTTGACAATTGCATTGCTAATTCATCAACAATATTTTTTTGAATTGACCATGCTAAATCCATATTTTTTGCTGTAACGGCTGCGGATACAGCAAATGATTTCATTTCTGTATCGGTTTTGAAAAAACCTAAATACATTTGATAGGCCTGCAATAATTCAGGCGATGCTAATTTTTTTTCAGTTTGATTCCAAGAAACTACAAAAAATCGTGCACGCTTTCTATATTCATCGCAATTTGTACTTTGTGTACACTTTTGCAATTCTGGAATTTGAGCTAATGCTTTTTCATAAGTTGATAAAGCTGATTTTTTGTCTTGCAGATCCAAACTTAATTGTGACATCGCCAAAAGTGCTGTCACTTTGTCTTCTGGATTTGTCATTGTTGAACTGGCTTCGCGCCATGCCATTAATGAATCTGCTTTTTTACCTAGACGTTCTAATTCATACGCCAAATACTGAACATTAGATTGCTTCGTTGTCTCTGGGCTTAATTGGTATAATTTTTTAACTTCATTGATCGTAACAGTCTTTTGCGTCAAGAATGTCGCATAATCTTTTGATACTTCTTCGTGAAATTGAACATTAATTTCAGATTTATCGCCATTCATGCTGGATTTCGATAACAACCCTGGCGTTTTCAATATCGTTTCAATTTGAGTGATTGCATTTACATGATCACCTAAATTAAACGAACACCATGCATTTCTGTATGACGAAAGTCCTTTTGAATTTGATTGAGGTAAAGATAAAATAGCTTGGTAGTGGCCTTGTGCTTTTTTGTAATCACGACGTTTAAAATAAATTTCACCTAATGATAAATGCGCTTCAGATTTTAAATCTGCAGACACATTGCCACCAGCACCTTCAACAACTTTAGTGTAAAATTGAATGGCTTTGTCTTCTTGATTGTTCATTTGATATAAATGACCAACTTGAACAATCACTTTTGATTTATTCACTTCAGTGACTCGCGGTAAAATATCTGTATACAATCTTAAGGCTTTTGTTCTGTCAGCAACACCTGCATTGCAAGTCGTTGCGCAGCCTTTTTCGATTTCTGTCATCGCATCATGACGGGCACGTTCACTGTACAAATCAGCTAGACGTAGTGTAATTGCAACTTTTGAATCGTCTTTATCAGAAATCGATTGGTTTACTTTTTCAAGCTTTGTAATCAAAAGTCCTTGATTGGCATCCTGAGCAACAGCATTAAATGATAATAAAATAAGAGGTAATAATAAAAACTTCATGTCTTCCTTCACTAAAAATTAAGTTAAAAATTATTTCATCATAACTGCGAAACGAACATCGCTGAATCCAGCATGCGAGGCTGCAAGAACAATTGAATTTAATTGTTCATACTTTACACGGCGGTCCGCTTGAATCGTAACAATACCCGGGTATTCTTCGCCAGGTCTGGTTTCTGTGAATTTTTTTCTGATTTCTAATAATTCAGAGACAATACTTTCGTTTGTGACTTCTTTATCTTCGACAAACATTTTGCCATCATCGATTTTGACAACAGGATTGCGTTCTAAAACTGTCGCCAGAGCAGCTTTTGGTAGTTCTGTGTTTTTACCCAGAAATAAAATATCGCCGGTGCTTGAGAAGCTCATGAGTAAGAAAATAACCAAAATAGAAAATGCATCGATCAATGCAGTTAATAACAAATCTGCGTTGATATTTCGAGACCATTTTCCGTGTTTAGGATTTAATTGCGATTCACTCGCCAAAACACTTTGCAGTGAAGTTTCATTTAAAAGTCGTTGTGTCGAAAGCATATTATTCCCCTCAATATCTGCTTAAAAATAAAATTTCTAAAGTGGCGCGACTTTAAAGTGGTACGACGCCTAAATCAGATAAATTTAATTTTTTAAACTCGTCCATCAATACGATGATGTCTTGATATGATGTTTGAGCCATTGGTTGAATCAATACGGTCTTCAACTTGGGCTCTAAAGTTTTAATGTTATTAATTGTCTTTACAAGATCCGC
>CANBND010000146.1 GCA_947370945.1 Pseudobdellovibrionaceae bacterium
AAAGATCTTTCAAGCAAAAATGATCCGTTATTATTTTTTGCAGGGCAAATCACGGGCGTTGAAGGTTATTTTGAATCGACGTGCATAGGTTTATTGGTCGCGCACTTTTTGGATCAAAAATTATCTGATCAAACTTTTTCACCACCACCCCGATTATCTGCATTGGGATCATTACTGACGGCGATCACAGACGAATTTAAAATTAAACATTTTCAACCGACAAATATTAATTTTGCATTGTTTCCGCCCGCCGAAATTGCACCCGCGCAACAGTCAGACAAAGGCCCGTTCCGCAAACCCGACAAAAAAGAAAAAAAGACCGAACAAATTCGCAAAGCACGCGAAGCTTTGAACGAATGGATCAAAACAAGTCACCCATAACGCCCATATCGTATTTCAAGCTAGTATTAATACTAGATTGATCTAGTATTAATACTAGCTTAATCTATCATTATGAAAAATACAGAATCAGCCATAGCCGAACGTTTTGAAAAAGGGTTCAAAGAAATTCAAGTTTTACTGGGCCCCAGACAGGTTGGGAAAACCACATCCATTCAAAGTTTTTTAAAAAAATACAAAGAACCCTCAATGTATGTATCTGCCGATGAAGCTCTTGAAACCGATCTCGATTGGTTGGATCGCACATGGCAAAAAGCATATGATGTGTCGCCGAATTGTTTATTAGTCATTGATGAAATTCAGAAAGTTCATGATTGGAGCTCGCAAATTAAAAAATTGTGGGATAAACAAAAAATATCTAAAAAAAGTTATCTGAAATTATTTTTATTAGGATCAAGTTCATTAAAAATTCAAAAAGGTCTTTCCGAAAGTTTGACTGGCAGATTTGAATTAATTCGCGCTTATCATTGGAATTTTTTAGAGACTCAAAAAATCAAAAAAATGAGTTTTGAAAATTATATGCTTTATGGCGGCTACCCCGGCGCTTACGATTATATGAAAGATGCAGATCGCTTTTCAAATTATCTGACAAAATCCATCGTTCAAACTGTGATTGAAAAAGACATCTTGCAATACAACCGCATCAAAAACCCTAGTTTGTTTAAACAACTTTTTGAAATATTAAGCCGCTTACCCAGTTGCGAAATTAGCTACACAAAGCTACTGGGCCAACTGCAAGACAAGGGCAACACTGATCTGATCAAAGATTATTTAGATCTTTATGAAGGGGCATTCTTATTTCAACAAGTTCACAAAGACCAAACCAGTCATTTCGTCAGAAAAACCTCATCACCCAAAATAATACCGATGACGCCCGCCTTGATTCAAATTGATTACAAAACCGCATCCAAAGAAAATATGGGCTTGGCGTTCGAGGCACTTGTGGGTTCAGATTTACTGCGTGCCGAATTAAAAACATATTACTGGCGTAGCAAAGACAACGAGGTTGATTTCGTTATTGAATACAAAAATAGAGTTTTCGCCATCGAAGTTAAATCTGGCAAAAAAAAATCATCAAAAAGCCTGACTGTGTTTAAAAATAATTTTCCTGAATCTATTGTAATTTTTGTTAACCCCGAAAATTATGAAAAGTTTTGTGCAGATCCTAAAAAATTTATTGAGCGATTTATTTAACTGGACTATGTTGAAATAAAAAAGGCTGTGTTTTCACACAGCCTTTGAAGATTAAGCTTATAATTTCGTCTACGAATTATAAGACTTTAAATAAATCATCAAATGAATTTGATAATTCATTAAATTCTAGTTCTAAATTTTGGCCATTTCCATTTTCTGAATCCATACTTTGACGTTGAAAATCACTTCTGAAATTCAACAATCGGTATGTTGCATCAGTCACTTTTTTACCTAAGCGATCAATCGTTGCCAAGATGGATTGTTTTTTCTCGGCATCAACACGACCTTTTTTATCCCAACGTTTTAACATTGCGCCTAAGATAAATTTGTTTTCTTGTTCAATAGATTCCGGCGTATATGCTGCGTATTTTTCTGTCCACTCTGTTGATTTTTTTGGATCTGCAATAATGTCATCAACAAATTTCGTGTAATCACGAACTAATTCGCGCGCATTGCGAATATAAACACCGTTATTTGTATCCATGTAATATGATCTGGCGTCAGCATTTGCAGAACCAATAATCATATCATCGCCTAACAACGATAATTTTGTGTGTAACGAAATTCCAGAACCCATCGCTGAAGCATTGTATTCAAAATAATCTAACTTCGGAAACCAACGCTTGTACGGAGCGCCCTTCCAGCCTTCGTTGAATTGCTTTTCATAAGCAACCATACCGGCATAGTGTTTAAATAATTGAATCATTTGATAACGAGCAAAAACGTTGATCACATTCAAATCTGTTGTTTGAAATGAATTCGTTAATAATGTTAAACGAACTTTTGAACAATCACCAAAATCACCGTTTAACATTTTGGCAATTTTATGAATTAAACCAGATGGCATAAATAAATAAGCCGAATGAAAAATCACGCGCTTTTCAGTTTGAGTATCGCGACTGACCTTACATGCATTTTCTAAACCTTTATACCATAGTACATGCATATTTTTATTATAGGTTGCTTCGGCTCCGATTTTTGAACCCACTTTACGAACTTTTTCGCCCGTCTTTGTATTGAATGGTGTATTTTCAATATAATACACTTCTGCAGTTTGCAAATCGGCTTGACTGATTTGACTTGAATCTGCACCGTATGATTTTTGCATTTTCCAGTTATCACGCAATTGTTTTTTTGCAGTACCTTCGTAATTTGTTAAATAATTCGCAGCTGAAGCATGCATTTCAGATTTTGCTTTTTCTTGACGAGCAGACTCTGTCACGAATGTTGGCATCTGTGTAAAACGTGATTCAACACAAGATCCCAATTTCTCAGGAGCAACTTTGCCCGCCTGAGCATCCTGCATACAAGATCCTGCAGCCATACCCAATGCCTCTGGATTTGATGGAATATCAAACGGCATCACACGATTTACAGTTGCAAAATCAGCAACCATTTCTTTCATATTAAATAAAGCATCGTAGCTTCTTTCGATTTCAGCTATACCACCTTCAGAAGTTACACCGTGAAAATCTGTATCCATGAAAATGTATTTACCTTTTGTGCCTAATCGAGATTTCATATGATATGAATCTTCGATATTACGACCACCTAATTGAAATTCATTTCCATCAACAGCAACTAACTTATGATGTGTGTAATCTGTAAAATGATCCCATTCTTGTGAATGAGTCGTTTTTTTACCCGGAACGATTGTGTCATTAATAATTGGCAAACGACCTGTTAATTCATTCATCACAGGATTCAATTTGTCTGCGTACATAGCCATAGCGATTTGAACTTTAATCATCGCACCAATGTCGTGATTAATTTTTGCATCAACTAATATTTTAAAGAAATCGAATAATTGACCAATGTCTTGTTCTTCTTCGCCATCTTTTTTCTTGTAATCGGCCGGATTAATTTGACCACCAACACCTAGTGCAACTTTCAATGCTGTCGCGCTCTTACCGTACATACCCGCAAGCATCATGCGAGAGAAAAATGTTGTTTCTTGCGAAACCATTGATTTCATCAGGTTCGCTTTAAATTGCTGACATGAATTTGCATCCGGAGTTGCAACCTTAGGACATGGCAACGTCATATACTTTGCATCAGCAACGATACGCTCTGATGGAAAGTTATAAAAACGAATGTCGATATTTCCGCGACCTTCTTTGGTCATCATCGAAAATAAATCCATTTTTCCGTAATTCGTTAAAATATCGACTAATAATTTAACTTTAACGCCACTTTGTGCTTTTTTAATTAAATCATTTGTGATTACAGATGCGGAATCATCGTCAGCATAAATAAAATAAACCATACGAATTGATTTTTGAGCTTTCTTGATCATCGCAAGCTTTGAATCAAACGCGGCATCGTTATCAATGATAACTTCAGCATTTTGTAAATTCAATTTTGAACTTGAAGCAAACTTCTGAATTTCAGCAGATGTTAAATTCTTGGCGGGGCTTTGATCGCCGAAATTCTGCGAATAACGTTCAGCATTGTCTTTGAAAATTTGTATGATGTTGTCAGTCACACTTGCAACACCACGATCTGTTGTTTTTTGCGATGATACACAAGAAACAACACCTACAGCTAATGCAAAACCAAGCCCTGCAATCGCTAAAATCTTTTTATTCAACTTAATGTTCATAATAGTAACCCCTTTGTCTTTTTATTTTTGAGACCACTTCAGCTTATGTAAAAATCTGACGAAAAACACAAAAATCTGCTCTGGATCAGGCTTTGGTCTGGCTTTCCGAGCTCAGCTCAACCAGAAAAATTTGCATGGTGACTGATGGTTTTTTTGCACACTGCATCTTTGATTTACGTCAGGACTAACGAATGGTTTCTTAGAATCCATATAAGCCGATACACACTTTTATTTATTTTTACATTTTTAACTGTATTTGATGGTGACCGAGTCAAACTCATAGCTTATCCAGACAATCTAAAAATAATTATTTAACTATATATGAAGATCAGTTTATTCGTTCTCCTTTTTTTATTTCCTACGATTTTATTCTTTCACTTAGAATATGACTCTGTGTATTCATCACTGCGGCAGCCTATCGTTCTGACACCAATGACTCCACTTGAATCTAAAAAATTAAATGCTGATATTCAAAAAATATTGCCGCAATGGCGTAAAAAATTTGAAAAATTCGGACACAAATATAATGTACCGTGGACATTGGTTGCTGCTGTGGCTTATCAAGAATCTAAATGGGATAACGAAGCCCAAAGCTACACAGGCGTTCGCGGTCTGATGCAAATCACTGCTGCAACAGCAGAACATATTGGTATCGATGATCGCGAAGATGCTACACAAAGTATTCAAGGTGGATCATATTATTTACGTTACCTTTACGAAAAATCTCCGAAATATCTGTCGTCGTCTGACCGTTGGATTCAAGCCTTGGCCGGATACAATATCGGTTGGGCCCATTTGCGTGATATTCATCGCCTAGCAAGAGCCAAACATATGAACGCATACCGCTGGGAAAATTTAAAAAAATTATTGCCACTGAAAGCCGAAGAAAAATATCGTAAACATTTTAATTTCGGTCTGGCTCGTGGAAATGAAACCGTTGATTTCGTTGAAAGCGTGATTGGTTATTATCAAATTTTAAATATCAGATTTCCCGAGCGATCATTCAAACAACGAACGATCGCTTCAATCACTAATCCTATTCAGTCGCCTATTCAACAGTCACAGACTTCGCTAAATTTCTAGGCTGATCCACATCAAAACCTAAATTATCCGCCAAATGATATGACATTAATTGCAAAGGTATCGTTGCCAAAATCGGGTTCGTCGTCCAGATCGCAGGTGGCAATGATAAATAAAATTCACTCATTGATTTTAAAGATTTATTTTCGCCAGTACCGATAGAAATAATTTTTCCACCGCGCGCTTTGGCTTCTTGCAAATTGCTGATTGTTTTATCCAGCAAATCATCCGAAGGGCCCACCACAACAATCGCCATACGCTCGTCAATCAGCGCCAATGGGCCGTGTTTCATTTCACCTGCGGCATAACCCTCGGCATGTAAATAGGCCAGCTCTTTCAGTTTTAAAGCGCCTTCCAGCGCAATCGGAAAACTAACTCCGCGACCCAGATATAAAAAGCCTTTAAATTCTTTTAATTTATCTGCGGCTTGCGCAAAATATTTATCATAAGCCAAAACAACTTCAAGCTGACTAGGCACTGCTAATAAATTTTGTACGATTTGTTTTTCGCTGGCTGGTGATAAAACTCCGCGTGCTTTACCAATTTGCAAAGACAAAATATTTAGCAGTGCTAATGTGCTGGTGAATGCTTTTGTGCTGGCGACGCCAATTTCAACACCTGAATTCATATACATGTGCGCATCCGCTTCGCGGTCGATCGATGATTGCGAAACATTTGTGATCGACAACGTCTGAGCGCCACACTCTTTGGCCAAACGAATTGCTGCAAGTGTATCGGCAGTTTCACCACTTTGTGAAATCGTGATCACCAAAGTATTCGGTGGTAAAACGGGTTTTCGGTAACGAAATTCACTGGCGATGTCGGTTTCAACCGGAAGTCTGCAAATTTGTTCGATCAAATATTTTCCGACCATCGATGCATAATAACTGGTTCCACAAGCGATGAAAAAAATACGTTCAATTTTTTTAAAAGTTTCCTCGGTCGATAATTTATTTTGTAATTTTTCAAAACCGATATCTTTTAAAATCACTGAATGCGTATCTGTATCAATGTACGGAGCCATTGCGGCAGCGACTGATCGGGGCTGTTCGTAAATTTCTTTAAGCATGAAGTGTTTATAACCCATTTTTTCAACCTGATCCGTTGACCAATCTAAATGAGTTATTTGCTTATTTAATTTTTCACCCTTGGCCGAATAATAATTCGCCGTTTGACCACCATCGTTTTTATTTTCAATATGAACAATTTCGCGGTCATTTAAATAAACGAAATCTTTTGTGTGCGCCAACGCTGCATGCACGTCGC
>CANBND010000147.1 GCA_947370945.1 Pseudobdellovibrionaceae bacterium
GATGGAGTCCGAACAATTCAGTCATTTTATTTACAAACTATTTTGCAAAAAAAATTAAACGACCAAGGCCAACAGTATGTCGGAATGCGAAAAAAAATTCATGCTCGTATTGAATTTATGGGTCCATTCACTGAATTTTTGGCGACCATCATCGTTTTAGGAATCGTTTTTTATTTTTCAACAAAAATTTCCAAGGGTACATCAGACACCGGCCAACTGATGGGGTTTATCACAGCAATGTTGCAAATCAACGAACCTATTAAAAAATTTCAGGAAGCCTATGTGCGCATTCAAGAAACCCGAATATCAGCCCACAGAATTTATTCAATGCTTGAAGAAAAAAGTGAGCTTGAAAATCAAACAGAGTCTTCCTTAATACCCGCCGACTGGTCGCAGATTGAATACAAAAATATTCACTTTTCATACGATGATGAAAATGTATTACTTAAAAATTTTAATTTAAAAATTAAACGCGGACAAACTGTTGCCTTTGTCGGCGAAAGCGGCAGCGGCAAATCGACCGTTGCAAATTTATTAGCACGCTTTTACGATGCCCAGTCGGGTGAAATTTTATTTGACGATCAAAATATCAAAAAGTTTTCACTGCAGGAACTAAGAAAAAATATTTCTTTGGTATCACAAGAAGTTTTTTTATTTTCAGATTCAATAGAAAAAAATATTCAAGCCGGATCTGATATTTTTGATTTTGATAAAATTCAATCTTGCGCAAAAGCAGCCTTTGCTGACGAATTCATTTTGCGCCTGCCAGAAAAATACAAAACCAACGTTGGCGAACGTGGCAATTTATTATCAGGCGGTGAAAAGCAGCGCGTTGCCATTGCTCGTGCACTTTACAAGGATTCTTCAATTTTAATTCTGGACGAAGCGACCAGCGCCCTTGATTCAGTCAGTGAAGAACAAGTTCAGCGCGGCCTTGATATATTAATGAAGGGGCGCACAACGTTTGTGATTGCACATAGATTATCAACAATTCAAAATGCAGATTTAATTGTCGTGATGAAAAAAGGCCAAATTGTTGAATCGGGAACTCACGATGAACTGATGAGCTCTAAAACAGAGTACTATAAGTTGTTCACTTCACAGACTAAGGTCTAGGTTTTTTCATTAAAACCAGACCCTAAACTGTCAAAAATATTTTCGGATACCCCTTAAGTCTGTCAATAAAATTGACGATAAGAAAATTGGTACGACACAACGATTGTGTCAAAAACATTTTCAAAAAAAGAGGTCATCATGATTAATTGGAATGAATTCGAACATATTCACGTTATTAAAAAATTAAAACACGTTTTGCAAACTTGGTGGAACATCGACATCGTTTTCACAGACGAACGTGGTCAATTAAAAGGTTTTGATACGGATAAAGTCAGCTATGCAAGCCCCGCTGTGAATTATTTAGTTCACAAAGAATCTATTCAGGCCAATTTAGCCGAAATGGTTTCAACAACAATTAATGAATTACGACAATCAAACAAGCAGTACTCGTTTAAAAAATGGGACGCTGCGGGTTTTGATATCTGTGTGTTTCCAATTGTGATCGAAAATGATTTCGTTGGTACCGTGACGGCAATGGGGTTTTTCAAAGAAGAAAATATTCAAGGCAATACTGTTCAGCGCATTGCTGATGTTCGCGAACGACTGGCTACGTTTGGTTGCACCAATGAATTGATTGAAAAATCACTGGGTAAATTACAATATTTAAACGACACAAACAGATCGCATTTTTGCGAATTGGTTGAACTGGTCGCGCAAGAAGTCGTCACTTTGCACGTTGAAATTTCAAGTCGTGAAAATAAAATTACAGAATTAAATAAAGAATTGGGCAATCGTTATAAATACGACAATATGATTGGTAAATCTAAACCCATGCAATCGTTGTATGCTTTATTAGATAAAATTAAATTCGCAGATTCAACTGTTATGATTCAAGGTGAAAATGGAACAGGTAAAGAATTAATTGCAAAATCAATTCACTACAATTCTCATCGCAAAGATAAAAGCTTTGTGATTCAGAACTGCTCGGCATTCAATGATAATTTATTAGAATCAGAATTGTTCGGTCACGTGAAGGGTTCGTTTACTGGCGCTTTAAAAGATAAAAAAGGTCTTTTTGAAATGGCTGACAAAGGAACTTTCTTTTTGGACGAGATCGGCGATACATCTCCACAAATGCAAGTGAAGCTTCTGCGTGTTTTGCAAGAGGGTACATTTACTCCGGTCGGCGCAACTGAAATGAAAAAAGTAGACGTTCGAATCGTTGCCGCAACAAACAGAAATTTGCGCGAGATGGTTGAAAACGGAACGTTCCGAGAAGATTTATATTATCGTTTAAATGTAATTAACATTCGAGTTCCTCCATTGCGCGAACGCAAAGAAGATATTCCAGTTTTAGTAGATTATTTTTTAACGAAAACTGCAGAGACAAGTAATAAACCAAAAAAAGGTCTGATGGGTCGTGCCATCGAAAAATTGTATGATTATGCATGGCCCGGCAACGTTCGTGAGTTGCAAAATGAGATCGAAAGACTGTGCGTATTATCAGGCGAAGAAAATAAAATTGGTCATGAAATTTTGTCACCAAAAATTTTAGAAACTGGCGATAAAAACAAAGTTCAAGGTTCAAGACTGCAAGGTAAACTGAAAGATGCACTTGAAGAACTTGAACGCGATATGATCAAAGAAGGTTTACGTCGCACAGGTTGGAACAAATCAAAATTGGCAAAAGAGCTTGGCATCAGTCGTGCGGGTTTAATTATGAAGGTTGAAAAGTACGGCCTTGATAAACGCAAATTAGCAAGACCCAGTTAATTGAATTAAAAAATTGAATCTTAAAAAGGGCATCCAAAATTTGGATGCCCTTTCTTATTTTCATGATGTATAAAATATTAAACGTTCGCGAAACCCATTTTTACGTCTGAAAACGTCAACTTGATTGACAGATATTTTTTTCAACTTGAATAAAAAAGTATGATTACAGCAACTTACTCCACCCCTAAATTCACTCGCGCAAAATAACAATTTTCGGCACACAGATTGTATATGTAATACTTCGAGAACACGAGCGGGGCGCACAACATGTTGTGCAAAACTAATAAAGATACGTCATGGGGTTTGGTATGATGCAAGAGTTATTAAACGGCGGAGTTTGGAATAAAACGAGTCAATTGATCCAAGATAAGTATGGGAAAAAAATTGAATTTCGGTTTTTAAGCGTGATTGAATCTGAACAGCCGTTTTATTCAACGGGGGATGATTTGGTCGTTCCGTTGAAGTCACGACAGAAGTATTTGGGTGATGTTGTGATTCAACGTGGCGCCATGATGACTGTGGATGAAAAAATGGAGCTGACAGATTTGATTCAATTTTTAATTGAACCACAGGCTTACAATTTACATTTAAAATCTGTTGAAAATTCTTTAGCGCATAAGCCACAGCTTGAACATGTCGTAGATACAAACGTTATTTCAATTTTTGGAAAATTTGATTCTGGCGAAAACACTTTGGATTTCAACGAAGATACTGAAACAAGAAAAACCATTTCAAATATTTTACATTTAAAATCAAAAAACGCTCTTTTACGTCACAAAGTGGCCAGTCAGATTCACGATATATCAAAATCACCATTTTTTATTCGCATGCAAGACATTTCAAAATCAATCCATTCTGTTGCTGACCTAAAAAATTTGGCGGGTTCTACGATTTTTATTGAAAACATATTACAACTGACTTCAAGTGAAATTGAAATCGTGGCTGATTTTGCCAAAGACAACCAAGGTATTGAACTGCAATTTTTAATTGGTTCAGATTTAACTGATAAAGAAATTGCAAGTCTGCCGTGTCACGAGCAGCTCAAAAACGATATGCTGGGATTTTTATTTGATATTGATCGCGTACCGTCAAGCCAACAAACCCAAGCTGAAGTTTTAGAATTATTGTTTTTTTCATTTGATCAAAGCATTTCTTGATCAAAATAGTTTTTCAATGAACAATAAATCATGCTTGGACATGATTTATTAGATAAAAATATTTGTGATTTTATTCAAACGAACTTGAATTCGAACGAGTTTCAAGTTCATCAATTAGCGGGCGATGCTTCGGCCCGCAGATATTATCGAATTATATTAGGACAAAAAACGTATGTGCTGATGCGCTGGGAACCCTTTGTTGCAGAAACATATCCGTTTTTAAGCGTTCTAAATCATTTTAAAAAATCCAACGTCAATGTTCCAACTGTTGTCGGTATCGGCGAAAATTTGGGTGTTATTTTACTTGAAGATTTGGGCGATTTAACATTAGAAAGAAAATTTTGGGAATCTTCAAAACAAGAAGATTCGTGGCCATTTTACCAAAAAGCACTTGATGAAATTATTAAAATTCACACTACGGCGACCAAATTAAATTCAAAAACCACAGCCAAAGAAATTCAATTCGATACAGCAAAATTTTTATGGGAAATGAATTACGCCAAAGAACATTTGATCGAAGGCGTATTAAAAGTAAATTTGTCGACGCAGCAAAAAACTGATCTTGAAAAAATATTTACAGATTTTTGTGAAAAGCTGCATCACGAACCCAAGGTCATCTGTCATCGCGATTATCATTCCAGAAATTTGATGCTGAAATTAAACCAAATGTATGTGATTGATTTTCAAGACGCCCGCCTGGGTCCAATTCAATATGATTTAGTCAGTCTGATCAAAGATTCCTATGTCGATATTTCAGATTCCTATGCCGATCAAATGTTAAATTATTATTTTGATCAGACAACGTTTTTAACTGACCATAAAAAAACCAAAGATCAGTTTTTCTATATGTACGAAATTCAATCTGTTCAGCGCTGCTTCAAAGCCTGCGGAAGTTTTGCAAGCTTTATGAATATGCGCCAAGACAAACGTTACTTGAAATATTTAACGCCGACATTGAAAAAAGTCATGCGGTCATTGGCTCATTTTCCAGAATATAAATTATTATTAAATATTTTAATTGATGCCGGCGCTTTTGAAAAAAATTATGAACAAATGTAATGTGATGATGTTTGCCGCGGGGTTGGGTACCCGCTTAAGACCTGCGACGAATTTAAATCCAAAGCCTGTTTTACCACTGAACCAAATTCCCTTAGGTTATTATGCATTACCTTATTTAGATGGTCTTCAGATCGAAAATTTTGTAGTGAATACATTTCATTTGCCTGATCAAATTCATAAACTTTACAAAAATACAAATTTAAATATTCAATTTTCAGATGAAACAGATTTTATCAAAGGCAGCGGCGGCGGTTTAAAACAGGCTGAAAATAAATTTAATAAAAATCTGCCTATCGTAACAATGAACGCCGACGAAATTTTTTTTACAGCTGAAAATAATTTTTTAAACGCAGCGCTGAATCAACACCAAAACCATTCTGCAATAGCTACGCTGATCGTGACTGAACACCCCGAAGCTGGTCATAAATTTGGAGCCATTTGGTGCGAGGCTGACAAAGTCATTCATATCGGTAAAGATAAACCCAACGACACTGCAAAACCTTGGCATTTTATTGGTTTGCAAATTGTGTCACCTGAAATTTTAAACGGCATTGATCCAAACAAAGAATCAAATATTTTTTATGATGTTTTAATTCATCTATTAAAAACAATGACTGTTCAAATTTATCCAATCAAATGTGATTGGTACGAAGTCGGAAATTTAACTGATTATCAGTCAGCAAAAAATGAAATTAATGAAAATTTAAAAACAAAAGAAATTTATAAATCGCATTATCAAAAATTAAATCGATTGCCGAAATCACAGCTCGGTGATTTGACCCAGTAAAACTTTTTTCTTGGCTCCTGTGACAACAGGAAGATTCGCTTTGATTTTCCAATGTCTGCAAGCTGCTAATAATGCAAATGCGGCGCCTTCGATGCTTTCTGAGGGCCATCCCAATTGTTCAATAATTTTAATATCGGCGATCGATAATTCATCTTGTAAGCGTTTCATCAAATATTTATTTTTTGCTCCGCCTCCACAAAAAATAATTTCTGTCGGATACGGTTTGCAAAAAGTTTGATAGGCTTTTGCAATTGTTGAAACTGTTAATTCAGTCAGCGTAGCTAAGCGGTCTTCGATTTTTAATTTTGCAAGCTCGGCAGAAAAATTTTCATGAAATGATTTTCCGAACTGTTCTCGGCCACAGCTTTTGGGGGGCTTTAACATAAAAAATGAATGTGAAATCATTTTCATTAATAATTCAGTTTGAATCTGACCACGCGACGACATTGTTCCATTTAAATCATATTGGCGTTCGCCGTGACTGGCGTTTCTGATTTCTTCGTCAATCAACATATTGGCCGGACCCGTATCAACACCCAATTTCATCTGGCCATTCACAATCAAACTGAGATTGCTGATACCACCTAAATTATGAATGCTGATTGTTTTTTTCTTTTGACCAAAAACAACTTGGTGAAAAAATGGAGCCAACGG
>CANBND010000148.1 GCA_947370945.1 Pseudobdellovibrionaceae bacterium
CCGCCGCGAGCTGTGTAGACGTACGGTTTCATTTTTGGGTTCCAACGCGAAGTTTGGTGTCCGAAGTGAACGCCAGCGTCTAACATGTCTTTCATAGTAACTTGAGCCATAGATATTCCTTTTTTCTGGTTGATCCTCCGAAGGGCAGAGCCTTGGCAAAAAAGATTTAAGCCAAAGTTTTCCCGCAAAACCAAAATTGCAGGACCAGTTGTTACCCAACGTGTGTTATAGTGGAGGACAGAGTTATCACTATTGTGTGACAGAGGCAAGTACAGGAAATTTTTTCTGGCGCGTGATCGCTGCGGATGTCGAATTTAAACCAGAGTCTCGTTGCAAAATAAACATGCAGATTTTGCTAAATTTGGATGGGTTAAAAAGCTAAGTTTGGGCGACCGGAGCCGAGGTTAAGAAGATTGGGTTTATTGACAGACACATCACCCTGTCTTAAACGTAAGGTCGATCAAAAATCTTCGGAGAGGAATCAAGATGAAATTTTTCAAAGCTTTATTCGTCTGTTTTACTTTGTTTATTACTAGTAATGCTTATTCTCGTGTGCCGGATCTAAATCTTACTTGCTATGCAAGTGGCAGATTTGCATTTGAAACATATGGCAGAACCCTCTTTGAAGGAACAACGTCATTTAATAGCGGCTACTCCGAAATTAAAAGCATATTCGACACTGTCGATAACATCAGTGGCGTAGTCACAAGAGGCCCGGAAAATCAAGTTTGCATTGGTCTTTTAAAGGGTGTTGGAATGTTGGTTCAATCCTGTGGGCCTATCGGTAAAATGTCCGAATATGAAGACTTGAGATTAAGTTACAGGTATAACGCTGATTCATTTTATATAAGTTGTGGATTATAAAAGACTTCCTAAAATTCACTAACGCAATCAACAAGGTTCGGTCTAAAAACCGAGCCTTTAATTTATATAAGACCTGATCAAAGTCCGGAAATTTTGATTCAAGTCTGAATCTTCCGATCCACCATCATGGATTACCAACAAAGCATCAAAAATTTAAACCACCTGAAAAATTTTGTCAGAGCATGGACTGAGTGCAGTATTTTTTTCTTTTTTTATTCCGATTCAGATTACAAAATCGAAATTTACAATTTGGATTTAACAGATGCGCAGAATGAAATTGTCGAGCAAAACTTACGAAGTGATTTTCCGTACGGATTCATTAGTAACGAAAAATCAGGGCAAGAAATACTGTATTACTGCGATCAAAATATTTCAGTTGAGTGTGATTTGTTTTTGCAAAAAACGATTGATTTTTTTTGTAAGGACCCTGTTGATAAAAAAATAGTCCAACAGCAATTTCTATTACTCATCGAGCTTCTTAAAAATAAATGAAGTAATTTTTTTTGTTATTTCGTCGGCAGATTGTATTGTTGGATTTTGGTACTTGAACAACTTTGATAATTCCTTCTCGATTAAATCGAGTCCGGAGAATCCGCAAGGTAGCCATTCATGACGTCCTATTTGAGATATTAGCTGTATTTTGTAAATTTGGTTTGTAGTAGCACATAACGTTACCTTGTCTGTACGATTTTCAATAAAAAATGAAATCTCGGTTTTTTGATTCGTGGTTAGATTCGATTTATTTAAAAGTCGTAAAAGTTCGAAGAATTCAATTTTAAGTTGTGTTGCTGGATTCATACTTTACGAAGAATGCAAACCATAGACGTATTTGAAACTCATTCAGACTATCGATTGACAACAATTCAATCCGAAATCTGAACTGGTGGGTCTAGGAATTTAAATCTGACTGATGGTCTTCCGATCCATAATCATGGATTACCAACAAAGCATAAAAAATCTGAATCATCTAAAAAATTTTGTCAGAGCATGGGCTGAGTGTCGTATTTTTTTCTTTTTTTATTCTGAAACTGAATATGAAATCAAAATTTATAGTGGTCAGCGAACGCGAAAGCAAAAAAAAATCATCGATAAAAATTTACGCAATGGATTTCCATACGGCTATATTAGTAATGATGAATCAGGCGAAGAAATACTATATTATCGTGATAATAATATATCTGTTGAATACGATTTTTTTTTACAAAAAACGATTGATTTTATTTGTGATGACCCCGTTGATAAGAAATTAGTTAAGCAACAGTTTTTACTTCTCATCGAATTGTTTAAAAACAAATGACTTAATTATTTTTGTAATTTCGACATGCGATAGTTCTTCGTGTATGAGCTGGCTAAATAGCTTAGACAGTTCTTTTTCTAAAAAATCCAGTCGGCAGAATCTGCATGGCCTCCAGTCGCCATCCTTACTTTTATAAATCAACTGCATTTTATATATTTTATTAGTTGTGGCGTATAAAATTGATTTATGTTTTCTGGATTCTAAAAAAACGATATTTCTGTTTTTTGATTTGCTGTCTGATTTGACTGATTAAGTAATCTGATTAATTCGAAAAATTCAATTTTAAGTTGTGCTGTTTGATCCATGTAGGATCAATTTGCAAATTAGAAGATCAGCTATTGAGCTGTGGAATTAATAACAGAGTCTAGTAACCTCCGAATTTCGGATGCGCAAAACAGAATTTGTAAATTTAAACTAATTCAGCAGATTCAGTTGTGACCATCGGCGCAGCTCCAAATCCCAATGCGGCCAACGTCATTTGTGATTGTAATAATGAGCCCAATAAATTCGGATATTGATTTACTTGCGGCGATGCAATCCACAAATTGTCGACCTTGTGAAGCGTGCCGTTTGAATTTAATTTAATGTCGCCGCATGAAAGTGGTGAAGTCATATAAAGACGTTCGCCTTTGATATTTTCGGCCATTTCGGGGAAGGCGCGTTTAATTTGTCGCTTCATTTTTTTTAAAACTTCGGCGATATTTTCAGTTTCTTCGGCGGTATCAACATCCACAAAAGACATCCATTGCGAGATTTGATTTGCGGGCTGTGTTTGTATTTCAGCAGCATTAAATCTGCCAACACACGGACCAATATCGTCATCAGTTGTACCATTTAAAATAAATAAATTATTTTTTTCGATGGCTTGTGATTCGGGTTTAATTTCGTGAAATAAATCTAAACATAAACCCATCCACGCGGTGTCTTTTTTTAATTTGGCTTTGCTCCGTAAACTTAAAAATTCATCGGGCATTAAAACGGCTAAATCGCGAACATTGCCAGTGAAAATAAAATTATTTGCATAAATTTGTTTTGTGCCGTTCACAGTTACATGAGTCAATTTATCGTCCGTAAAATTAAATTTTGTCACATAGCTTTTGGTTTGAATATCGCCTTGAAATTTATCTTTGATTAAATTCACGATTTGGTGAACGGGTAACGTTAATTCAATTTCATTGGCATTTAAAAAATATGATAACTGATTGTAAAATTCAGGAGGTTTTTCGCCAAAACCAACAAACGATTTAAAACCGCTGGCATCGTATGTTTCCGGTAAATTTTCTTTTGTGGATTTTACTAATTTTAAACCTAAAAAATCTTCAAGCTGTAATAAAGCTTTCATCGACAAATCTGTGTTTGGATAAAACCGCAAACCGTTTTCGATCGTTTGATTTTGTAATGTTGCAGGTCTGTGTGCGCCACCCGTGTGATTTTCTGATTCAAGAATTAAAACATTTTTTGATTCTTCAGAAATTTTTGAAGCGATTGTTAATCCCGTTAATCCTGAACCAATAATAACATAATCATAAATATGCATGATGAAGCCCTCGTATTCCTTGAGTTCTAACAGTGTTGTGAAGATCTAACTTGACGATAAAAAATTCTGGCAGAGTTGCAACTAAAACTATGTGAAAAAATTAACTAACGCATTTAATCAGAAACCGCAAAGCTCGTCTTACAGGCCTTTTCAGATAATCATGCTTATCCAAGGCGCATGCAATTTTTGGAGAGTATTTATAATACAAAATAATAAATTTTCGTCCTAAATTTGATTTTTTTAAATGGGTATCGCGAAAATGCCTGAGTGTTTGGACTTCGATGGCTTGCGCGGATTCAAATGCACTCGTGGCAATAAAACAGCGCGGGCGTTCTTTGGTGGCTTTTGCGATAAATGATTTCACAATTTCAGGATGTCGACATTGTCGCTGAAAAACCTGTGCTTTTTTTAAAAGATCAGGAAACAGCGGAGTTAATGGCGCGAACAAACCCAGTTGATTGGCAACTTTACGTTGTCGATCGCCATAAGCGTCGCTTGTGTCGTAGATTCGAAGCAAGTCCCAATATACAGACGTCACAACAGATAGTTCAGCTGTGCGCGCAGATTCTTTGAAATGTTCAGGCGTTAATTGGCCACCTTTGCATTCAAAAACCAGTTCTAATATTTTTAAATATTTTTCGTAAACAACGGCAGCTTCAGAAAATAATTTATCCTGCATGAGCGCGTGTCCTTTTTTAGTAAAAGACAAGCGACTATGCCACAGTTTAACTTTGCGATCTTCTTTGGCTTTTTCGAGAGCCATTAAATAACTGCCCTTGCCCTTACCAGCGGCGGGTTTTTCAGTAATTATAGGATTATTATTTTTTTCATCGCTCACATCAATAGTATTTTACAAGAGGTTGACGGGGTCAACATCGATGATGACCTTGACCTTTGACGGAACCCATTTTGCATCAGCCAATATACGTCGTGCGAAGGTATTCAGTTGGTTGCTTTTTTCGGATTTAATAATCATATGGTAGCGATAATTATTTTTTAGCTTAGCCAAAGGTGCAGCCGCTGGGCCCAGAATTTGAATGTCTTTGTAGTGATCCAAAAATTTTTGTTGCAACGATTGCGCACGAGATTTCATCAGTTGAACTGTTTGTTGCGCTAGATCCTGAGACATCGACTGAATTCGGAATGAAATCATTTTCTGATAAGGTGGGTAACTCAACGGTGATCTGGCTTGAAGTTCTGATTTTGCAAAGCCAAAATAATCGTGATTTTTTGAAAACGTCAGTGATTCGTGGTCTGGATTATAAGTTTGAACAACGACTTGACCAGACGATTCTTGGTTTTTGACATGACGACCGGATCTGCCGCTCATTTGTGTAATTAATTGAAAACTTTTTTCGGTGGCGCGAAAATCTGGTAAATTAAATCCAACATCGGCTAAAATTAATCCCACCAGATTTAATTTTGGAAAATCTAAACCTTTGGCGATCATTTGTGTACCGATCAGAATATTTATTTTTTCTGATTCCATATCAGCAATTAAATTTTC
This sequence comes from Pseudobdellovibrionaceae bacterium, assembly GCA_947370945.1. GTDB lineage: Bacteria > Bdellovibrionota > Bdellovibrionia > Bdellovibrionales > Bdellovibrionaceae > Pseudobdellovibrio. The sequence continues at coordinate 5,206 of CANBND010000148.1, forward strand.
CATGTCTTGGCGATTTTGAATTTCATCGCGATCGGCGCGGGCAATAATTAAATCTGGAAATAATTTTTGTAAATCATTTTCGATCAATTCTGTGCCTAGCCCCAATGCTGTTAATTCGCCTTTATTGCAGCCGGGGCATTTCACTGTATAATTTTGGTGATAATCGCAGTAATGACAAATCAAATGACTTTTCGCATGCAGAGTTAAACTGATATCGCAATTCGGGCATTCGGCAGTATAGCCGCAGTCTTGGCAAAAAATCATGTTCGCCAGGCCTCTGCGGTTCAGCAGCAATGCAATTTGTTCTGTTTTTTCAATCGCAATGAGCATTTTTTGGTACAAAGAATTTGATAACCAAAAAGGTAAAATATGTGGTCGCTGCAAATTGTCTTTTTCTAAACGCAGATCAATAATTTCAATATCTGGCAATGGCCTGTCGGCAACACGAGATTGCAGTGAGTGCAAAACATATTTTTTTTCTTGAGCATTTCGCCATGATTCAAGGCTGGGCGTGGCTGAACCTAAAATCACAGGACATTCTGAAAATTTACCTAACATAATTGCGCAATCGCGACCGTGATATTTTAATTTTTCGTCTTGTTTAAAACTGGATTCATGCTCTTCGTCGACGACAACTAAGCCCAGATTTTTAACGGGGCAAAATAAAGCGGATCTGGCGCCAATCAGAATTTTTTTTTCACCTTCGATAATTTCCCACCACTGGTTTGTGCGTTCGCGGTCAGTTAATTGCGAATGCAGAACAGCCACTTGTTCGCCAAAGCGCTCAACAAAGCGGTTAACTAATTGCGGAGTTAAAGAAATTTCTGGAACCAAAAACAGACCTTTTTTATTTTCTGAAATACATTTTTCAAAAAGCTGCAGATAAATTTCAGTTTTGCCAGATCCTGTTACGCCGTGAACCAAATGAACTGCAAATTTATTTTCAATAGCAATCGCATCAACACATTTTTTTTGTTCATCAGTTAGCTTTGGACGCGCTGTTTTTTCTAAGATGGGTACTACGGGTGCGCGATTTGATTTTCTTTTTTGCGTCGTTTTTCTGAGTGGCGGAAAGCTCAGCTGAATGACTTGGCCCAAGGGATGAATATAATATTCAGCCATCCATTCAAGCCATTTTAAAAATGGTTCGTGCAAACGGGGCCATTCAGTATCGACAGAAATAATTTCTTTGAGTTTGAATTTAACTGGCGCGGCTTCTGCCGTATTATTTTTATCATTCAATTCACGAATGATAAAACCTTTAACGTTTCGTTTGCCAAG
>CANBND010000149.1 GCA_947370945.1 Pseudobdellovibrionaceae bacterium
TCTGACATAACCGCGGTCAACGATTGTACCGATAACACTGGCGTATGTCGAAGGTCTTCCGATGCCTTCTTTTTCCATGATCTGAACCAGCGATGCCTCTGTAAATCGTGCTGGTGGTTTTGTTTCGTGTGCCGTAGGTTCTAATTTTTTATTTTGCACAGATTCATTTTTCTTTAATTGCGGAAGCTTCACTTCGCGCGATTCCAAATCTGCGTCTGGATCATCACTGCCTTCAACATAAGCCCGTAAAAATCCCGGAAACTCAATTGTTGTGCCGGTAGCATTAAAAATCGCCTCACCAATTGCAGTGACTGCTAAAATTTTTGCAGAGACTTGTTTTTGTTTTGCATCTGTCATTTGCGAAGCCATCGTGCGCTTCCAAATCAATTCATACAATTTCGCTTGCGGGCCGACTAAGCCTGTTTCGTCGGGATCTTGAAATGAAACTCCCGCCGGACGAATCGCTTCATGGGCTTCTTGTGCGCCCTTTGCTTTCTTACCTTCATAAGTTCTTGGCTGTGCTGGTAAATAATCTTTACCGTATTTTTGTTCAATCGAATTTCGGGCCGCAGTGATGGCTTCCGATGATAAAAATGTCGAATCAGTTCTCATGTAAGTAATAAAACCTTGCTCGTAAAGTTTTTGTGCAACTTGCATTGTTTCACGCGAACTTAAACCCAACTTCCGATTTGATTCTTGCTGCAATGTCGAAGTAATAAACGGAGCATAAGGTCTGCGTGTCACAGGTTTTTCTTCGACCTCTGTCACTGTAAAAGTTGATGACTTTAATTGAGCAACCAATTCGTTTGTTGATTTTTCATCTAAAACAACAAGATCTTTACCCGCATTCAACTGTCCCGTCAGACCATCAAAATCTTTTCCTGAAGCAATTCGCTTTTGATCTAAGCTTAATAAACGTGATTCAAAATCATCGCCTGATTTATTCAATATTGCAGTCAATCCATAATAATTCGATTTTTTAAATTTGATTCGATCTTTTTCTTTTTCAACAATTAATTTAACTGCAACTGACTGCACACGCCCTGCAGATAATCCGTAGGCAACTTTTTTCCATAACAGTGGTGATATTGTGTAACCCACTAAGCGATCCAAAACCCTACGCGCTTCTTGTGCGCGAACTAAGTTGTAATCAATTTCTCTGGTGTCTTTTAAAGATTTTAAAATCGCTTCTTTGGTGATCTCGTGAAAAACCATGCGCTTTGCAGGAACTTTTGGTTTTAAAACTTCGGCTAAATGCCAACTGATGCTTTCACCTTCACGGTCTTCATCGGTCGCTAGATAAACAATATCTGCTTCGGCTAATTTATCTTTTAAATTTTTTATAACTTTTAATTTGTCTTTCGGAACACAATAAAGAGGTTCAAAATTTTTATCAACGTTGACACCCAACTGTGCCCATTTTTCTTTTTTTACTTTTTCAGGAATATCTTTTGATGTTTGCGGCAAATCACGAATATGTCCCATACACGATTCAACAATATAATCTTTACCCAGAAATTTTCGAATCGTTTTTGCTTTCGTCGGCGATTCGACGATCACTAATTTGATACCTGTTGTAATTGCCATGTTGGGATCTCGTTTCTGATTATTCTATAACATACAAAAATATAATAAAAATTTGCGACTACTATATTATATGTAGCCACTGCTATTAAAAAACAATAGAATTTATTTAACCACTATGAAAAATTTGAATGACTTTGATTTAAAAACACAGACCTCTGTCCAGAAAAATATCAAATTTGTACTGACAGATATCGATGACACACTGACGACAGACGGAAAACTTCCGGCCTGCGCCTATGATTCGCTTTGGCAATTGCACAATGCAGGAATCAAAATTATTCCGATCACAGGTCGCCCTGCAGGGTGGTGTGAAATGATCGCAAGATTTTGGCCTGTTGCCGGAATCATCGGCGAAAACGGCGGATTTTATTTTCGCCTTGATCAATCTTCTGATGAAAAAAATAAAAAAATGCAGCGCTGGTTTTTTGCTGACGACAAAACTATTCTTGAAAATAAATTAAAATTAAAAAATATCGAAACTGAAATTTTAAAATCTGTCCCCGGCTGCGCTGTTTCAAGTGATCAGTTTTCAAGACTGATGGATCTGGCGATTGATTTCTGCGAAGACGTCCAGCCATTGCCAAAATCTGCAATTGATAAAATTGTCAGTATTTTTGAATCTCACGGTGCCATCGCCAAAGTCAGTTCGATCCATGTGAATGGCTGGTTCGGTCATTACAACAAAGTCACAACCACTTTAAAATTCTTAAAAAACGAATTTGGATTATCTGAATCAGACGCTTTAAATCAGTGTGTATTTGTGGGCGATTCACCCAATGACGAACCCATGTTTGAAAAGTTCAGTCTTACTTTTGGAGTCGGAAATTTAAAGAACTTTTCGAATCAGATGACTTTTCTACCATCATTTATTTCAGATAAAAATGGCGGCGAGGGGTTCAGTCAGATTGTTGCAAAATTATTAAGTTAATAATTTTGCAATCGCTTCGCTAAAAGCACCCCACCCCGGAAACGGCGAAATTTTACCCAGCCTTTTTTGCGCGCGATAAACTAAAAATACCGGAATCCCGTGCAGACCAAAGCGATTGGCCAATTCAAAATCTTCGTACACATTGGCATGATACCAATCCAGATCCCAATTTTTCGCCTCGTCAAAATATTCAGTTAAAACTTTTTTGGCGATTTCACAATTCGGACAATTAATTCCCCACAGAAAAATAATCTTCAAACGATCGTCATCAATTATTTTTTCGTCGAAATTTTGTGTTGATACTAATGTTGGTTTATATAAATCAAAGAATTGCAAACTTAGAGCCAAAAGTTCCATGGTATTTTACTCGCCAATCTTGCCATGATACTTCAAAAATTCAGATCGAGCTTCGTCCCAAGTAAAATGATGAACTGATCCATTCGCAAACACTTGATGATCCCACGGAACACCTTGGTGGAACGCAAAGGTTAATGCACGCATCACCATACCATGGGCAAAAATTGCGATATGCTGTTGCGTTGAGTTTTGTGCGATTTCTAAAATGACTTCGCGAATACGAAACATCATTTCGCGTTTCGATTCACCTTTGGGATATTTAAAATCTAAATCACGTTCTTCGTACGAACGCCAGCGACCAATTCCGTCGGCACCAAATTTTTCTTCAAGCAGATCGAACGTCATACCTTCAGCTTCGCCGATATTTGTTTCACGCAGCCGTGCATCTTTTTGAATGTGTAAATTAAGATCCGCAGTTGCAATTTGCGCTGTTTCAAATGCTCTGGATAAATTGCTTGAAAAAACTGATTCGATTTTCAAACGAGCCATCAACGACACAATAGACTGCGCTTGATCTTTGCCCGTTTGATTCAACGGAATATCGGTTTGACCTTGAAATCGCTGTTCGCGATTCCAGTCGGTCTCTCCGTGTCTGATAATGTATATATTTTTATTTTTCAATGCTTGTAAGTCATTAAATGAAGACTTAAAAATTAACTGCGAGCGGCTTTAATTTTCTTTTTCTTACGAGTAATACGACGAGCTTTGTGACGAGCTGATTTATTTTTTGCGTTTTTCTTTTTTCCACCAATTTTGATAGCCATGTAAATCTCCTATTTTTTGTTAGTATTGCCTTGATTCAGTAAAGCTGCAAATGGATTGTTAAAAGGATTTGCAGGCTTCACGGGCGGTGCTGGATTATATGGCTTACGGTCACCGCCATGTGCGCCGCCTCCGCCATGATGAGGTCGTGAACCACCTTGAGGCGGTCGTGAATTTTGCGCAGGTCTTGCTTGACCAGAATTTGCACCCTGCTGCTCTTTCATTTCACGAAAAGATTTTTGTTCAGGTGCTGCTTCCAGACGCATCGACAAAGCTATTTGATTTTTAGCCAAATCAACTTTTAATACACGAATACTGACGGCATCACCCGGATTTACAACTTTGCGTGGATCATCAACAAACTTGTGCGCTAATTCAGAAATATGAACCAATCCGTCTTGGTGAACACCGATATCAACGAAAGCACCAAAATTTGTAACGTTCGTGACAAGCCCCGGACAAATCATTCCTTCTTTCAGATCTTTGACTTCAAAAATGTCTTCACGAAATTGAAAAACTTTGAATGGATCACGCGGATCACGTCCTGGTTTTTCTAATTCTTTGTAAATATCATCAAATGTAAATTCACCGACAATGCTGGCCCATTTTGTTCGGGCTGCTAAAATTTTCTGTGCTCCGGCGCCAACCAATTGATTCATATTTACATTTACATCCGTCGCCATATCGCGAACAGCAGCATACCTTTCGGGATGGATTCCTGTTGAATCCAAAAATACTTTTCCATTCATGATTCTTAAAAAACCTGCGGCTTGTTCAAAAACTTTTTGAGTAAATCTTGGAACTTTTAACAATTCAGAACGATCTGTGAACAATCCATTTTTTTTACGATGTTCAGAAATCGAAGTCGCAAGCCCAGGACCAATACCAGAAACAAAAGACAATAACGATGATGATGCTGTGTTCACATCAACACCCACGTTATTCACACAACTTTCAACAACGGCTTCCAGACCCTTTTTCAAAGAACTTTGATTCACGTCATGCTGATATTGACCCACACCAATTGATTTTGGATCAATTTTTACTAGCTCAGCCAACGGATCTTGTAAACGTCGAGCAATTGAAATCGCGCCCTTCACCGTGACATCCAAATCTGGAAATTCTGCACGAGCCACTTCACTGGCTGAATACACAGAGGCACCCGATTCATTCACCATAATCACAGGAATTTTATCATGACCAATTTCTTTTAAAACTTTTTTCAAAAATATTTCTGTTTCACGACCCGCAGTTCCGTTACCCACAGCGATCGCTTCGATTGTGATTTGCTTTGTGACTTCTGTAAGTAGTGTTTTTGCTTTTTGATGTGCGCCTTCGCCCAATGTGTGCATCACAGTATGTGATACATAGGCTCCGCTTTTATCAACCAACGCAACTTTACAGCCCGTTCTTAAACCGGGATCAACACCCAACACACATTTTGATCCATACGGAGAACCCAATAAAACTTTGCGAACATTTTCTGTAAAAACTTTAATCGCATGTTCATCTGATTTTTCTTTTAATTTCGCATGCACTTCATTTTTGACCGACGGCAAAACATAAACATTTAATGCCAATCGTGCTGATTCTTTTAAGAATGTTCCGATCGCATTATCTGGTGCAGACGTTGCAAAACGTTCGTACGATTTCAATAACATTTCATCATCGCCGACGATATCAACTGTTAATTCTTCTTCTTCCCAGCCGCGCTTCATCGCCATGTATCTGTGAGAAAATTTTTCTTCGATCAAATTTTTCACCAAATCAGAATAATCTTTCGCGTACATATCAAATTTAGAATTTGGTTTAAAACCTTTAGCGGCCTTTGCCGTCACTTTACCCAAATCGAAATAATTTTTAACAGCCAAATCACGCAACGAAATATCGTTCGCAATTTTTTCGACCAAAATATCTTGCGAGCCTTTGATCGCATCATCGTAAGTCATAATTTTCATATCTGGATTTAAAAAACTTTTCGCTTTCATTTCCATGGTTAACGAATCTGTGACTAAACCATGACCCATATCCCAGATCCAATTGGCCAAGGCTTCCAAACCCGCATCGCGGGCTACGGTCGCTTTTGTTTTTTTCTTTTTCTTGAATGGTTTGTAAATTTCTTCCAATTCATTCAGATCCCACGACAATTCAATCCGTTTTTGAATTTCAGCAGTTAAGTTTTTTTGTTCGCCAATTTCTTTAACTAAAAAAGTTTTACGCTTAATGATTTCTTGGTATGTTTCGCTGGCTTCAATGACCGCACGAATTTGAACCTCATCCAAGTTGCCAGTTTGTTCTTTGCGGTAACGTGCTATAAATGGAACAGTTGCATCTTCAGCCACTAAACTTAGAACTGCGGCTGCAGATTTTAATGATACGCCAGAAACGAATTTTGTCAGATAACCCTGTAATGCTTGTTCCATAATGCCCTCGAACAGTTGTGCTATTAAATTTTATTCCTAAATACTATTAAAAAAACAGAACGTTAATCTTGTGTGATAAAAGCGATTTTGAAAATAAAAATTTAATGATTTTAAATTGCGTTAATTGAAATTAGGGCTTGCAGCCTATGGCTTGGCAGTTTTTTTGTACAAACCTAAGTTTTGGCGATTAATTTGTAT
>CANBND010000150.1 GCA_947370945.1 Pseudobdellovibrionaceae bacterium
AATCCTGTCCCGACATAGAAATCCTTTTCTGTTGTGAGTTCATGCTGCTTTGACCCTTTCATTTAAGACGAAGGTCTAAGTTAGCATGGTTTCAAAACAGGACATTTCTACTTGGGCGGAATAAGGGACATTTTAACTTTGCATAGATAAAACCTTCAAAACCATTAAAGTTATCAATAAAAACTTACGAAAACGCACATAGTGAGTGTGAGTCATCCGGATACCGTCCTTTCTCGGACGGCAGATCCACTAAAGGCTAATTTTTATAAACTTGAAAAACCAAACACACACCGTTTGTGACTTTGACTTCCAATTCTTCAGACAATGATTCGTTCAAGGCGCCTTGCCAGCCCTGTTCAAATTTTTGATTCAGAAGCGGCCATTTTAAATTTTCACAATTCAAAATAATATTTGAATTTTCTGTAAAAAAAGAAATTTTCTGTTGTTGTATAGATTTTATTTTTTTATGTTCGCGCACAGAAATAAATTTTCCGTGGTCTGTATAAACTTCGATATCTGCAACTTTTGCGAAATCAAAGAATAAAAAAAAGTTTGCTATCTGGTGATCTTCTCGCCCACCAGCGGTTCCTAGAAAAATTATTTTTTTACATTTTTTCTCAATTGCATAATTGAACGCCTTGGTCAGATCATTTGTGTTTTGATCTTTGATTTCAATCAGCCGGTCAGAAAATTTCATTTTAGCTTCGTCAGAAACAGAATCCAAATCACCGATGATTGTCGTGGGCGTTAGGTTCGTATTTTTCAATAATGAATCAACAGCGCCATCACAACAGATAATGTCGCAGACTCCATTTAAAATATTTAACGGAATTTCATGTGTCGGAAACTGACCGTTGGCTAAGATGACAACGGTCTTTGAATTCATAGACTAAAGGTAATCACCTTTGCGAATTTTTTCTAAAATGATTTTTTCTGTCTTGATCGGATCTCTAGGATCCACCGAAAAATAACTTTGCTGCTCGCAACGAATTTTTTCTTTGATCAACCAACGTAAAACATCGGATAAGTTTTTATTCTTTTTGTCTTTGAAAAATGGATCATTTTCTAAAGCATCTTTGGCTTTTTTCAAAGCGCGTGCCTCTGCAGGATCAGATTCTTTCACTTTATAGCACTCAAGATCATATTTTTTTACGTCTGTTGGCAACACTCCTAAAAATCGAACGTTCGGCGCACTGAAATCGCTGTTTCGAATTAATGATGCTGCAGAGCCTGCTTTTAATGTGCGAAAAATATTTTGCATCGTGTACGCATCCAGATCTCCGAAAAAATACATCGGAACATCCAGCTGGTCTTCAATCAATTTACACCAACCGCGCACACCATTCGACGGAACACCCTGAGCGCCCATCAAAATACAATTGTTACGTTTTGTAAAACCCATGGATTGCAATGTACCCGCGGTACCTTCGGATTCAACGACCAGACAAAAATCGATTTTCTTTTTAGCTTTTAATTTTAAAGATTGAGGTCTATTTTTGGGTTGAAACGGAGATGTTCCCAATGTTGATAAATCGACATTGGCTTTGTCACCATCAGGTAACGTTTCTGTCACAACTAATTGCTGAGAATATGTTTGTCCACCGCGATCATTGGCATAGCAATTTAATTCTTCGCGGTAAACTTCAAGCATATCACCAATGAAATCAATAATTGAATCTGACTCATCTTGGCTTTCGAAATCAAGGGCTTTATATTTAGAGTCTCCCTTTTTGATTGTACCTTTACACATATAATACAATTCACGCTTTGTATTGACAGCGCCAATTTCTAAATTTCTTAAAAGAATTTCTAAGATAAATAAAACACGCGCCAACTTTTGTACTGACGATACATTTAATTCTGTGCGAACGACTTTATCGCCCGGAGTTAAATAACCGACCTTTGAATTGTACTCGGCATTATCCAAAGAAGTTTTTACGGCCTCCAGATACGGACGTTTCGAATTTTCAAGATCCTTTAACATTCTTTCTGCAAGATGCTTGGCCTCTTTGGGAATATCTAATCTTAATTCACGAATTTTGATTAATGCCATAGGTTACTTCTTTTTCTTTTTGTCAGTTTTTTTTGATTTCGCGGCTTTTTCATTTTCTTCGGCAACGACATCTTCGTCTGGTAGACCTGCTTTTTTAGCTTCTTTTTTATTTTGTGCGGCCAATTTCGACTGCGCTTCTTCAAGTTGCGAAACAGCTTCTTCCGAATCGCGACCTAAAATTTTACGAAGACCTTCTTCTGCTTTTTTCTTACGTGCATCATTGGCTCCGGCCAACAGAACTAATTTTTCAACTAAAATTGGACCAAATTGTTCGATGTGTGCCAATTTTCTCTCTAGATCGGCTTCTTTCATTTCTGATTTAATGTGACGAGATAATTTTTGCCCCGCTTGCATTAAAGCTCTACGAATTTCTTCGACCAATTCTTCAGACGCATCGATTGTTTCTTTCGACGCATTTTTAAATTTGATAAATGGCGATACCACTGAAACCGCAAAAACGTACGGACCAAATGGCAATGAATCTTTCGGTTGACCTAAACCGTAAGATTTCCAATTCACGCTTTCAATCGCCCATGTAATTGCACAACCTGATTTATCAAATTGTAACGGGACACGATTCGCAAAACGCAATAATTGCACGGGTGATTGTTCGTCTCCACGATCAATAAATCGGGCTAATGCGACTTCGACAACGACAGGTTTAAAATCACAAATCGTTGGTTTTCGTGTCATGACACTGAAAAAATCTACTTTACCAAGACGATTGATTGATTTTGATAATGATTCTTCGCCGACTGTTAAAACAGAACGTGTTGAAGGAGCCATTAATTCGGTCGCCTGAACTGCTTGGAAAACTTTTTTAAATTCTTCGTCTGATAAAGATGAAACTGGTTTTTCGACTAATGATTTAGGCATTCCTGCTTTGATAAAATCATTGATCGAAGAATCTGCTATTCGCGAAAATCCGGTTTTTAAAAATTTAGATAATGAGGTTTTTCCGTACAAAGTTGAATGCGTAATGAATTCACCCAGCTTAAACGTGTGCGGATGCGGTAGAGTCGCCTCTGGAATTTCAGGAGAAACTGTACTGACTCGGTCTGTTTTTTTCCAACCGTCATCGGCCAATTTGTATCTCATGGCCACGTGCGGATTTAAAAGCGCAGTTCCTTCGATATAAGTCAGCAAACCACCATCACCATTTAATTGAATACGACCATCCATTAAGAACTCAACACGAACTCCGTTCGTTTTGTTTTTCCAATCGATCATTTCTTTGTTTTTAACAATACCAGTGTTGGTTTTAATATCGACGTCAACTTGCGCTGAAATCGCTTTTTTCATATTTTTTGTTTTAGATATAACTTGAACACCGCGAGCATTTGTCATTTGCGCCCAAGTTGTTGCTGCAGAAATACCAATACCCTGTTGCCCGCGTGAACATTGGCCTTTGCCAAATTTTGAAGAGGCTAAATATTCTCCGAAAACTTTTGCTAAATCCTCAACTTCGATTCCGGGGCCGTTGTCTTCGACAACGATTTTAATTAAATCTGTATTTTTAGTAGATCCCGTTCCAACCTTAATCACTTCGATATCTAAATCAGGTAAAATTTCATGCTGTTCGCAAGCATCCAATGAATTGTCGACAGCTTCTTTAAGGGTCGTCAAAACAGCCTTTAATGGCGATGAAAAGCCCACTTGCTGCAGGTTTTTTGCAAAATATTCTGCAGTACTACTTTTGGTAATTTTGCTCATGTGTCCCCTTTTAAATCGATATAACATTTAATTGGTGGGCCATTTGGCTTTAAAATCAAGGGCTAGGACGCGGCACTGCGTGTTAATACAGTCTTTTTAGGGACTTAGCTGGTTATAAAATAAGCTTATGGACTAAAGTTGATTGTTTTTTAATCCGATAGGTAAGTGCATGTCTAAACAAAACACAAAGCCTTTAGTACAAAAAACCAGTGAAAAAACTGCTGAAAAACCACGTATTTTTGATGAAAATCGACAGAAAAATAGCGCTCTGACAAGACCAAATTCAGGTCCATTAGCTCATAGATCCGCAAACGAATTGGCAATTCCCAATGGAGAAAGATCGGTTGCACCTTTAAGCGCTGAATACACAAATTTATTGGCTGCGCCGAAATCAACGTTTGAATTCAAATCGCATTTTTTACCTGTGGCAGCGATTTTGTTTTTTTCGTTAGTGTTGGTTTTATTTTATCATTTTAACGCAAACAAATCAGGGCCCGGAGTCGGTCGTGGTGTCGCAGGCGATCTGAATGATTTATCAAATGGTCGCTATGAAAAACAAGCCGCAGATTATTCAGAAGAAAAAGTTTGCGTGGATCATGATGACGGCACCAAAACGTGTACGACAAAAACGAAATTGCGCAGGGAATTTCGTTAATCTTTTTTAACCCAAACCCTTCAACATCGCGTTCCAATATAATACGGGCAGTAAATCTTTTTTTAAATGCCAATACATTTTTCGAGGCACTGCTGGATTTAACGGAAACGTTGGCATCAACTTACCTTCATAGCCAAATTCAGCCAGCATCACTTTGCCAATTTCAGTTATTAACGGACACGACGAATATCCATCGTATTTTTCAACAGGCATTTGACCATTCATCACAGCCAATAAATTTTTTACGACAATCGGATATTGTTTTCGAACGGCTGCACCTGTTTTTGAATTGGGTATTCCTGTGACATCACCAACGCCGAAAATATTTGAATATTTTAAATGCTGCAAAGTCATTTTATCGACAGCCAGCCACCCCTTCTGATCGCCTTCCTGAACTGCTAAAGAGGTTTCCGAAATAAGTGGATGCGCTGACATCGTCGGAACAACATGCAGTAAATCATATTTAATATTTTTTCGACTGACTTTGCCTTCTGAATCAGTCACATCAAAAATAGCTTCTTTTTTTTCGGCATCAACGCCACTCAGTTTATGTAAAAATAATGGCTCGATATTTCTGTCTTTAACGATCTGATCTAATGCATTTGAAAATGTGGGAATACCAAACATCGCCTTGCCTGCCGTTGCAAATTGAATTTGTGTTTTATGACGAACACCATGATCACGAAAAATATTTTCTGCTAAATACATAATTTTTTGCGGAGCACCAGCGCACTTTATAGGAACTGGTGGCATCACAAATAATGCAACTCCACCTTGAAAATCCTGAATCATTTTTGCAGCAGCATCAACTTGATCATATTGATAGACCGAACAAATTCCATTTTTACCTAGATTACCATTCAGTCCTTCAATTTTTTCCCAATTTAATTTTAGTCCAGTTGCAATCACTAAAAAATCATAACCAACCATCATGTCACTGCTTAGACTTACTCTCTGTGTGACCGGATCAATTGCGATGACTTTTTCTTTGATCCAATCAACACCATTTGGAATCAAATCTTTTTGTTTTTTTACGGTTTGTTCTTTAGGCATCAAACCAGCGCCTGCAATTGTCCATAAGGGTTGATAAAAATGATTTTCTGACGGGTCTATAATTGCAATTTCTGAATCACCAAGGCTGCGCTTTAATCTTGCTGCGACAGAAATTCCACCGGCCCCAGCCCCCAGAATCAGAACTTTATATGTTGATTTTGACATTTCGATTCCCCTTTTATAATTTTTTAATTTGATCCCATAAAATAAATGTTCCCATCGCTAAAACAAAATAACCAAATCCTGTTTTTAATTTTTGTTCGGGCACTTTTTTTGAAAAAAATGATCCGGTGATTAATCCAACTAAGGCCACGCTTAAAATTGAGACTAAAAAATTCCAGTTAACAACAAGGCCCTTCGAAATTGAAATTGTAAAACCAAATAATGAATTTGCAGCAATGATCATCAACGATGTGCCGATGGCTTTACGTATATTTAAGCCCACAAGGTTAACCAGTGCTGGCACAATTAAAAAACCACCACCAGCGCCCACAAATCCTGTCACAACACCAACAATAAGACCTTGTGCACTGATTTGAATATATTTTTCTTTATGTTGTTGTTGGGCAACTGATTTTTCTTCCGATTTTTGAACAGATTTTTTTTTACGGATCATTGCAAAACTGGCCATCAACATTAATATTGCAAATAAACTCATAATTAATAATGGTTTTGTAAAAATAAAGTTTTGAAACGTCAAAACAGTTTCGGGAATCATCGGAACTAAAAATGATTTTGTTAGAAATACGCCGACAAAACT
>CANBND010000151.1 GCA_947370945.1 Pseudobdellovibrionaceae bacterium
CCGAAAATCGGACTAAAATTTATAAATCAGAGACAAAATGTGTCTTTGAAAAAGGAAAATCACAAATGAACAAAAACAGCCGAATAGGCAATAGAGTGGCAACAGTCACACTTTAAAAAATAAAATTCAGATAATTTGCGATTAGCCAAAAATGATTTTCAAAAAAAATCACAGGCCACTGCTTTGTCTGAAGTTCAAAAAAATAAAAATAACTAGCAACAAATGGAGGTCTAGTATGAAAAAAGCAAATATGCTTTTCAAGGGTGTCTTATTGTCAATTTTAGGTTTTAGCGTTTTCGGATGCTCTGACAAAGACGTGTTCAGTAAAAATTCAAATGCCAGTGATCAAACTGTTCAAGTTGAAAATTTATCACAAGACACCGTGAAATTTAATACGATCAGCTTGCCTGAACCGAATAAATATTTAGTCGAGATCGAATGGCCTAAAAACTTAGGTGGAGTTAAAATTTTATCAAACAGCGAAGTGATATTTGAAACTTCTGGAAAAATCACAAGATTTGAAGATCACGTCGATGGTGGGCGACTTATCAACTATGAAATTCAGCAATTAGCCGTTGATAAATCAGTCTTAACTCAAGTTAAAAATAAAACTCAAATCCCATTGGATTTGGTTTTTTCTGGAAAAACTTCTTTAGCGGATAATTTAAAATTTACAGGTGGAAGATTATTTTTACTGAGTAGTGCAGTGATTCAAACAACAGCGTTCAGCATGAATATTGAAGTCGATGAAATTATTTCTGAAGACGCAGTTATTGAAACTTATCCTGCAAATCAAAAACAAACCTATGAAAAATCCGGAGCTTCTGCAGGGAATATTATTATCAAGGCAAAGACTGCCAGTGGAAATTTATCGGTCTTCATGCGCGGGGTGAGTGGTGGTGATGGTCGAGGTTCAATGTGTGTGATAAATTTTAAAATGTTATGCAATGGTTCGAATGGTGGCACTGGCGGAGACGGTGGATATTTTTCTTTAACATTTAATGAGAATAAAAACTTTATATTAAATCGAAGCTTAGAAAATGGAATTGGCGGTGCGGCAGGAATTGCGTGTTCATTTCCAACGGGATCGCCACTTCAACCTGCTATGATTTGGGATTATAATAATAACTGTGGTGGTTATGGCCAAGGTGGTATCAGCGGCAACGCAGGAACAAATGGAAAAGGTCAGATTTGTTATAAATTAAAAAAAGAAGATCCATATGTTTGTATCTAAAATTCTTAGTTTAATTTGTTTATTTTTGATTGTCACTTCATGCGCAAGCACACCTAAAGAGAAAATATTAAAAAACATGATGATCGGCGCTGTTACTGGATTTGCTCTGGGCCAGTTGAAATCTGAAAATAAAACCGGATACAGTCTTTTATATTCCGGAGCTGGCGCAAGTATCCTAGGCGCAGTTTCGGTGTGGTATTCAGATATGGATTCAGAATCTGAAAGAATTAAATCGGACAATCAGAAGTTAAAAACTGAACTTGATAAAATTTATTCGCCCAATCTGACTCATGAATCCAGCGGCATGATGAATTCAAAAATTCCAGATAGATATAAATCTATGATTAATCCGGGCCAATGGAAAGTCTATAGCCTCGATCAATGGATCGAAGACGGAGAAAACCAACTGATTCATCAAGACAAAATGATGGAATTAATTCCGCCGACATTAACGCCTGCACAACTTCCAGTAAATTTGAAAAAGAAAGCGAAATAATTTATGAACATTATATACAAAGAAAAACAAAATTATGATTTTAAACAGTTTTTAATAATTCTGATGATTTTCGGTGTCAGTTTTTTATTGATCCAAGATTACGCCAACGCCCGAGATTTGGTCGAAGCCGCACAAACTGCTCAAACAACTTTTAACAGAATTGGAGTTGCTGCGATTAGTATCGGAATCACATTGGGCGGGATTCTATTTACAATTGGTGCAGCACAAGTCGGACGGATGCTTTTGATCAGTGGTGGTATCGGCGCGGTTGTGATTCTAGGTGCTCCGACACTTGTGAATTTGCTAGCTAAATTTTTTGGTGTATCCGTATGAAGACTTCACGGATACTAAACGAAAAGTCAGGATTCATGGGGCTAGGTGTTTTTGACTTAGCAGGTGTCGCATATTTTTTAATAATAACACATTCATTGTTAGAGAAAATTGGCTTAGAAATACTTTCATTTTTTATAACAGCCGTATTAAGTATTTTTCTGATTCAAGTCAGACTGACGAAAAGACCAAAGTTTATTCGAGATGTTTTAAAATATTATTTACTACCAAAAAATATGAATCATCAAAAAACTTTTAAACTTAACTTTTTGGGGCTTAAAAATGCTTCCGCAAATTAAAACTATTCACACTGTTGATAATTTAGCAATTTGGCAAACAATGTGTGGAAAAATTGGATGCGGGTTCGAATTAACTCCGGTCGATCTTGAATCAAATGATACTGTTGAATTCACAAACAGGCTGTCAGCTTTTATAAAACATTTAATTCCTGACATTTTGGCCAGAGTTCATTTTGAAAGTTTTTATTCAAATAATTCAAATGATCCGGATCTGATTGAAAACTCCAGATTAAACGCGATTTCAGAGTTAGGTCACAGGAAAAATAAATTCTATTTTTATGTAAATCACGTAGGTACCCAGATCAATTTTGAATCCATTAAAAATGCGTTTGTGTTAAAAACTGACTTTTCAAAAGAGATGCAAAGTTTGTTAAAATTAAAAGACGCAATTACAAATTTTGGATTTCAGATTAAGCCATTAAACACTGACAGCATAAATAAGTTATTCAATTTTAAATATGATCTAACTAAAACGACCAAATCGCTGGAATCAGAAACTGAATCGATCGGTATCATAAGGCTTGTGAAACAATCAAACGCTGCAATTAATCAAGCGTCATTATATAACGTTTTATCAAAAATTAAAAATTTTAAGGTATCTGTATCTTTTCAGAAAATTTCAGATGCAAAATCAAAACTTATTTTAGAGAAAAAGCTGAAACAACTCAAAAGTCAGACCAATGTGACTTCAAATATTCAAGTTCAAGAAACTGAGGACTCCATAAAAAATCAATTCAGCCTGGGCACAAGCTTTGTCGAATTTGAGTTTTTAGTTATTTTCAACAGAATTACGCAATCAGAACTGATGAACGATATGGCACAAGCATTGACTGAACTAAATAAATTTGCAGATTTTAAAATTGAAACTTACGGTCTTGCTGAGAGTTTTGTTGCAAGTCTTCCAGCTTGCAGCCAACACGTCACACTGATTGAAACAGATTCTGCACTACCGCTACATTTACCCTTATTCGTAAAAAATGACACTAACGTTATAGAGGAAAGCAGATCATTAACTTTATTCCGAGAAGATCGCAGTTTAAGTCATTTTGATTTATTTAATTCAAAATATAATTGTTTTAATACTTTAATTATTGGATCAAGCGGTAAGGGCAAAAGTGTTTTAACAGGGCTACTTACAAAATCACTGTTAACAGATGAAAATATTTCTGTGATTAAGGTCGATGTCGGTGGATCGCATTCAAAAGAATGTGAATTATTCGGTGGAACCGAATACAAAATGAAACTGAACGAACCATCAGGAATTAATCCGTTTGATGTTTTAAATATACAGGCTTCGGATTCTGAAAAAATAGGAATTTTATCAAAATTTTTATCTGTCTTAATTTTAGAAAATGGTGAAATTCAGTTTTCAAAAGATTTAAAATCACAAATCGAAGAATCGATTCAGCAGTATATTGGACTAAATTTAAAAAACCCAGACCTTGATGGTTTTTACAATATGATAAAAGATTTCCCTCGTCGTAATTTATTAAAACGCTGGGTGGCTGGCGGCATCTATGAATCAGCCTTTAAGCGAACCACCTCCGATAAAGTCGGCGCACAGCGTTTGCGATATTTTAATTTTTCACAAGTATTTGAGGCTTCTGATCCTGAGTTTGCTCAGGCCGGAATCGCAGCGGTGCTGGCTCAGTTTAATATGGATTGCATCACTTCAAACGGTAAACGACTGGTTCTGATATGTGACGAGACCCCATTTTTTATAAAAACGTGCTTTGATTTTTTCAAATTTTCAACAGCCAACGTCAGAAAATACGGCCATGCAATTATTCTGATTGGCCAACTTTCGACAGATTTTATCGTGGGTAATGATACAGGTATTATTGAAAATTCACCGCAGAGGTTTTTATTTTCAACTGATGGTCATATTAAAAGCTACCAAGACCGGTTTAATTTATCCGATCAACATGTGAAAACTATTAGCGAATTAACTTCAGTCCCAAAAATTTTATCTGAAGTATTTTTACAAACTGGCACAACTGGCAAAAAACTGGTGATCCAAATTACAAGTGATGAATATTGGCAATTAACAACGTCACAACCTGATCAGTTAAAAATTCAGAAGTTGCGAAATGCTGTCCCTGAATTAAATCTGTCGGAGGCATTAAAATGTTTAAGCCTGATTTAAAAAATCAATTTAAGAAAAAGCTAAAATTGTCTGTGTTGATATTAATATTCACTAGACCTATTAAGTCATTTGCGTTTGATCCGTATACTGCAATGACGGCCGCAAATGCAGCTGCTGGATTTTTAAATTCTACTAAAAATATTTCGGATGGTTTTCAAGAGCTCGGCCAATTTTCAGAAATATTAGGAATCGCTGCTGAAACTGCGGACGAATCCGTAGGGCTTACAAATGATTTAGGGTACGAGGCACAAACTGATGAATTAGATCACAAAGTAGAAAAACTTGAAAAATTAAATTCTAAAATCAAAGACTTAAAATGGTCCAGTGAAGAAATGAAATACACCTTGGATTCTGATATCAGCCAGACTAAATCATTGTCGCAAAAATTAAAACAAATGCGAAAAATTATCAGCATGTCAAAAAAACTGGCCGGAGTCTTTGGCTTAAAAACCAAAGGTGCAGATAAGGTCGCAACTCTTCAACAGGTCAAAATCAATTCACTGATGCTTGATGAACTTCAAGCCATGCGAAAAATGCAATTACTGGGATATTTAGAAAACAAAGAACGAATTGCAAACCAAGATCTGTATTTAAATAAAATCTTAAACGAAGAATTCTCTAAAAATTCAATGTCATTTTCAAAAAGTCGGAGAAATTAATATATGCATCCGTTCAATCCAGCCATTGATTTAATATTACAAAGTGGATTTTTACTTTTCACAAAAGTGTCAGTTATGATGCTGGGTTTGATTGGCACAATATTTTTAATGAGAGTGATCGCACTTCAAGCACGTTTCGCACATGCGCAGGATTATGCAGGACTTTTAAAAGATGTAGTCTTGTATTTTTCGATGATTCAGTTGTTTCCGATTTTAGTTCGAATAATTTATTCCACGGGTGCAGGGCTTGCAACAAAGATTTCATTTGTTCCAGTGACTGTAGCACAATCAAAATTAGATGAATTTTTTAGTTCGATGTTTTTTGATTTTCAGATTTTAAAGATCACAGCAAAAATTGGTGATTTTGTTATTTTAAATCTGGCTCAAGGATTTTATTTCACAACGATCATATCAATCAGTTTGTGGCCTGTGGTTTGGAATTTAATTGGGTTATTTGGCAAAGAACTTTTTAATTCCACCAGCAGTTCGACTTTAACAATTATTATTTATTGGTTCTTGATTCAAATACTTCAATTGTTATCACCATTATTCTGTTTATTTTTACTAAAATCATTATCACCCAGCGGAGTTGTTACAAAAATAATCGGCATGGGTACAAAAATTGGAGGAAAATTATGATGATCTTTAAATCAAAATTGTACCGTGACGAAATCAAACACTGGGGATTAATCGCCACTCTATTATCATGGGCGTTGGTGGCGACAATATTTGCTGCTACTAACAACCAGAAAACATTGATCATCGGAATTGACGATGCAGGATCACGACTGATTACTGATTCCAAAGACAGACTACTAAAAAGTGAAACTAAACAGTTTTTGAAATATTTCTTAGATCAGTATTATACCTATAACCAAGAAACATTTAATGAACGTATTGGCGTAGCCACAGAATTAATGAGCCCTGATTTGTGGTCGAAAGAAAAATCAAAGCTTGTAGATCTTAAAGATAAATTAGATAAAAATCCGATCGCGCAGTTTTCAGAAATTGAAAACATTGATCTGGTTGATCAAAACAAAGTCGAAGCCACATTAAAAATT
>CANBND010000152.1 GCA_947370945.1 Pseudobdellovibrionaceae bacterium
AAATTTTTGAACCGTACAGTCTTATCGTTGGTAGACCCGCTGTATTTAAACGTCGGCTCAATGATGATGAAATAAAATTTTTGGAGCAGTCGGCCGATAACTATATTTTGTATAAATCCTGGTATAATTCATAGTATATTTAAGCCTTACAAATAGTAATTTGAAAGGCACACGACATGTCAAACTCGATGTTCGAACTCGCATTAACTTTCGATGATATTTTATTAATTCCACAATATTCTGAAATCGTTCCGACCGAAGTCATACCGCGAACTTTTTTTGCCAAAGATTTATTTCTAAATTCTCCGATTATTTCTGCGGCGATGGATACAGTGACTGAACATCGTATTGCCAGAATCATGGCACAAAACGGTGGGCTTGGAATTATTCATAAAAATTTATCGATCGAAGACCAATCGTTTCAAGTGGAAAAAGTTAAAAAATATGAAAGCGGAATGATTCAAGATCCGATCACATTGTCGCCGGATCATTACGTTTCTGAAGCCTTGCAAATCATGGCGAAATATTCAATCAGTGGTGTTCCGATCACGGTGCAAGGTAAGCTTGTTGGAATTTTAACGAATCGTGATTTGCGATTTGAAACAAACGTGAATCAACCGATCAAAAATATTATGACCAAAGAAAATTTAGTGACCACACACGTGGGAACAACTTTGGATCAGGCTAAAAAAATATTACAAAAACACAGAATTGAAAAATTACCTGTGGTTGATTCTGATGGAAAATTAAAAGGATTAATTACAATTAAAGATATCGAAAAAGCCGAAGCTTTTCCGCAATCAACCAAAGATTCAAAAGGTCGGTTAGTTTCAGCAGCAGCTGTAGGTGTCGGTGAAGGCACGCTGGATCGTATTGAATCGTTAGTCGCAAGCGGCGTAGATGTGATTTGTGTTGATACGGCTCATGGACATTCAAAAAATGTGATCAGTGTTGTGAATCATATTTCAAAAAAGTTTAAAGATTTAATTGTTATCGCCGGAAACGTTGTGACTGCTGATGGAACCGAAGCGTTAATCAACGCAGGTGCTGACGTTGTGAAAGTCGGCGTTGGACCCGGCAGTATTTGTACAACACGCGTTGTTGCAGGTGTCGGCATGCCGCAGATTTCTGCGATCATGAAATGTGCTGCCGAGGCAAAGAAAAAAAATAAAACAATAATCGCCGATGGCGGAGTTAAATATTCAGGTGATATCGCCAAAGCATTAGCGCTTGGTGCGAACACTGTGATGATCGGAAATCTTTTGGCCGGAGCCGAAGAATCGCCTGGTGAAACAGTTTTATATCAAGGTCGAACATACAAAGTTTATCGCGGTATGGGTTCATTAGGTGCCATGGAAAAAGGATCGAAAGATCGTTACGGCCAAATGGATGTGAACGACGTTGATAAATTAGTGCCTGAAGGGATCGAAGGTAAAGTTCCGTATAAGGGAAATGCATCTGGAATTATTCATCAACTGGTAGGCGGTTTAAAATCGGGCATGGGATATTTAGGCGCAAAAAATATTGAAGAATTACAAGCGAAAGCAAAGTTTGTGCAGATCACTTCGCAAGGGCTTCGTGAATCACATGTTCATGATGTCAGTATTACGAAAGAAGCTCCGAATTATCGGATGGAGTAAGCAAAGCTTACAGGATGTGAAACTCGACTATGAGGATGTTATGAAAAACGGATTTTTAATTTTAGATTTTGGTTCACAAGTAACTATGTTGATCGCACGACGTTTGCGCGAGCTGGGTTATTATTCAGAAATCAAACCTTATACGGAAAGTTTAGAATCCATTTTAAAATTTAACCCTGCAGGGATTATTTTAAGCGGCGGACCGAATTCTGTTTATGATTCAAATTCACCAAAAAGAAATGTGAAAGAGCTTTTAGAAATCGCTCCTGTTTTGGGGATTTGTTACGGGATGCAATTATTGGCTGAACAATTGGGTGGTCAAGTTGAACCTGCAAAAAATCGTGAGTATGGCCTGAAAGAAATTTCTTGGATGGAGTCTGTGAATGACTCGATTCCTGCGAAACATAATGTTTGGATGAGTCACGGTGATGTTGTCACAGCTGTGCCCAAAGATTCAAAAATATTTTGTAAAACAGCGGATCATATTTCTGGAATTAAATCTGAAAAATATTGGGCGTTTCAATTTCATCCCGAAGTGGCTCATACAAATTATGGCAAAGAAATTTTAAATGCATTTTGTGTTTTTGCCGGAGCAAAGGCCGATTGGAATCCAAAAACAACAAAAAAATACTGCGAAGAATTAATCTTAAATACAGTGGGTGCAAACGACCATGTATTGTGTGCGCTGAGCGGCGGTGTGGATTCAAGTGTTGTTGCAACGTTGTTGACAAAAACTTTGGGTGCAGATCGTGTGCATTGTGTATTTTTAGATAATGGATTGTTGCGTTTAAATGAATTTGAAAATGTCTTGAGCCAATATAAAAATTTTGGTTTAAATGTGATAGGTCTAAACGCTGAAAATGAATTTTTAACAGCACTTTATGGTATTTCTGATCCTGAACAAAAACGTAAAGCCATCGGCCGTACGTTTATTGAAGTGTTTGATTCGACAATTCAAAATAAATTGTCAGCAGTAAAAGATAAAATTAAATTTTTAGCTCAAGGTACGTTATATCCAGATGTGATCGAAAGCGTTTCGTCGGTCGGAGGCAGCGTCACAATTAAATCACATCATAATGTCGGAGGTCTTCCGGCAAAAATGAATTTAAAATTGGTTGAACCTGTCAGGCATTTATTCAAAGACGAAGTTCGAAGTCTGGGACTTGAATTGGGATTGCCACCCGAAATGATCGGTCGTCATCCGTTTCCGGGGCCAGGGCTTGCGATCAGAATAATTGGCGCAGTCACAAAAGATAAATTACAAATTTTAAAAAAAGCCGATGATGTGTATATTTCAAATTTACGAAGTCATAATTTGTACAATCAAATTTGGCAGGCATTTTGTGTGTTGTTACCAGTGCAAACTGTTGGAGTAATGGGTGATGGCCGAACTTATGAAAGTGTATTAGCACTTCGTGCTGTGACTTCGAGTGACGGAATGACCGCAGATTGGTTTGATTTTGATTCTAAATTTTTACGTCATGTTTCAAATGAAATTACAAATCAAGTCAAAGGCATCAACCGCATTGTTTATGATGTGACATCAAAGCCGCCGGCTACGATTGAATGGGAATAAAGAATGTCATTTGTACATCTGCATACTCACTCTGAATACTCGTTGCTTGAAGCGTCTTGTCGACTGAAGGCTTTAGCAAAAAAAGCCAGTGATTACCAAATGCCAGCCTTGGCATTAACAGATAATGGCAACATGTTTGGCGCGATTGAATTTTATTTTGCCTGTCAGGATAAAGGCGTAAAACCAATTATCGGACTTGATGCGTATTTGGCTCCGGCATCACGCCATGAAAAAAAACAAGATCCGAATGCCAGGTTTTCTGAAGTGGCCCTTGGCCCCAGACGATTGGTTTTATTGGCGCAAAATATTGAAGGCTATAAAAACTTATGTTCGTTGTCATCGGCCGGATATCAAGAAGGTTTTTATTGGAAACCTCGGATTGATTACGATATTTTAAAAGAAAAAAACACTGATTTAATTTGCCTAAGCGGCGGCCTGCGTGGCGAAATCGTGGATACTTTTCTTAAAGAAGGTCCTGATGCGGCACTGGCAAAAATTAAAAATTTAAAATCTATTTTTAATGACCGATTTTATTTAGAAACCTGCAAAACAAATCCGGTTTGGAATGACGTGAACAAATTTTTGAATGAAGCTTCAAAAATTTGTGGTGTGCAATTGGTTGCGACAAATGATGTGCATTACACCACCCAAGACGACCAAGTGGCCCAAGAGGTTTTAATTTGTATCGGAATGAATAAAACGTTGTCGGATGAATCCAGATATAAATTGGGTGGTTCAGAATTTTATTTTAAATCAGCCGAACAAATGCAAACTTTATTTAGTGATAATAAAGACGCAGTTGCAAGAACGCTCGAAATTGCAGATCGTTGCAATGTTAAATTTAATTTGAAAGATAAAGACGGCAAAGCCATTTATCATTTGCCCAGTTTTCCGACCACCGAGGGACGAACTGTTAAAGAAGAAATTAGATTTAGATCGCTTGAGGGGCTGGCTCGCAGATTTGATGAGTTAAAGAAATTTGATGCGAAAGATTATGAATTGACGATGACCGATGTTCGTAAAAAAGAATATCACGACAGGCTTGATTTTGAATTGTCGATTATTGATCGTATGGGATTTAACGGATATTTTTTGATCGTCCAAGATTTTATCAACTGGGCGAAAAATCGTGATATTCCCGTAGGCCCTGGTCGTGGTTCGGGTGCCGGTTCAATTGTTGCCTACAGTTTGCGAATTACAGATCTTGATCCGATTCCAAATTTTTTATTATTTGAGCGTTTTTTAAATCCAGAACGTGTATCGATGCCCGATTTTGATATCGATTTTTGTCAAGAACGTCGCCAAGAAGTCATTGCTTATGTGACTGAAAAATATGGAACGCCGTCGGTTTCGCAGATTATTACTTACGGAAAATTACAAACGCGCGCTGCTATAAAGGACGTCGGTCGCGTATTGGGAATGACTTTTGCGGACGTTGATTTAGTCAGTAAATTAATTCCAGATAAATTAGGTGTGACGCTGACTGAATCTTTAGAGATGGAGCCGCGTATTCGCGAAACGATGGATTCAAATCCAACGGTACAAACGCTGATCGAGCTTGCGCTGAAAGTTGAAGGCTTGGTCAGACACGCCGGAATTCATGCGGCGGGTGTGATTATTGCCGACGGAGATTTGCGCACACATGCGCCGATGTATCGCGGTGCGAATGACGAAAACGTTGTTCAATACGATATGAAATATGCCGAGCGTATTGGATTAATTAAATTCGATTTCTTGGGACTGAAAACTTTGACTCATATTCATCATGCGTTGAAATTGGTGGATGAAAATCGCAAGACTAAAATTCAAGAAAAAGATATTCCAATTCATGATCCTAAAATTTACGAATTATTATCGCGTGGTGATACAGCCGGAGTTTTTCAGTTCGAGGGTGAAGGTATCACGGATGCGACCCGAAAAATAAAGCCTTCTAAATTTTCTGATATCGTGGCGATTACATCATTATATCGACCAGGCCCTATGGCCAATATTCCTGATTTTACAAAACGTAAACATGGTGAAGCTCCTGTTGAATATATTTTACCCGAGACCAAAGCCGTTTTAGAAGAAACATACGGTATCATGGTTTACCAAGAGCAAGTGATGGGTATTGCTGCGATCATTGCAGGATACAGTCTGGGCGAAGCCGATATGCTTCGTCGTGCGATGGGTAAAAAAATCAAAGCCGAAATGGATCAGCAGCGCGAACGTTTTTTATCTGGAGCCAAAGAACGTGGTCACGATTCAGGAAAAGCCAATGAGCTTTTTGATTTGATGTATAAGTTTGCCGACTATGGATTTAATAAATCTCATGCAGCGGCGTATTCTGTAATTACAGCACAAACGGCATGGGTGAAACATTATTATCCCGCAGAATTTTTTGCGGCGTTATTGTCAACCGAGCTTGGCGACACAGACAAGGTTGTAAAATACGTCAAAGATGCACAAAAGCGTGGATTAAATGTTCGTGCACCACATGTGAATTTTTCGGATTATTTATTCTCTGTGCGCGGCGATCAAATTTATTTTGGTCTGGGCGGAATCAAAGGTGTCGGTGCAGCTGCTGTTGAAGCTATTTTAGAAGCGCGCGCGAAATTGCCAGATCAAAAATTTAAATCACTTCAAGAATTTTTTGAAGCTGTCGATTTACGACGAGTGAATAAACGGGTTATTGAATCAATGATTAAAGCCGGTGCGTTTGAAGGTTTTGAAATTCACAGGGCTCAATTATTTAAAGGATTTCCGCAATTTATTGACAGGGCGTTAGGAACACAAAAAGACCGTGAATCGGGTCAGGTCAGTTTATTTGGAATGCTTGATTCTGGTGGCAGTTCTCAGCAAGTCATTACTTTGCCTGATGAAAAAGTTTGGGGACGAATTCAATCCTTAGCATATGAGAAAGAAGTTTTAGGATTTTATTTATCAGATCATCCATTGAAAGGTTTCGAAAATCTTTCAAAAGTTTGGGCCTCCAAT
>CANBND010000153.1 GCA_947370945.1 Pseudobdellovibrionaceae bacterium
TTTGACGGAGCTTCTGCGATCGGTGATGTCGTAACAAGCTTGGATCAGTATGACCTGATTCGTTCAAAAGATAAAATTAAATGGAAAAAAATAAGTTCAGAAATTGATACCAAGACCATGGCTGACGTACCCAATGCCAAAGTTTTTGAAAATTTTGTAGCCTACAATTGGGCACCTATTTCGTTTGTATCCCGTGCAGATTTAAAAACGATCGTGCAATCGTTAGATGATTTATTAAAGCCTGAATTAAAAAATAAAATTGCATTAGAAGACCCCCGAACGAGTTCCCCTGGATTGCAATTTTTAGTCTGGGTCATGCAGACAAAAAATGAAGCTGATGCTATTCAATTTTTTAAGAAAATGAATCAGCAGGCACACAGTTATTCAGCAGGCTGGTCGGCGGCCTATGGTTTGTTTACGAATAAACAAGCCGATTTGGTTTTGTCGTATGTGACATCGCCGATTTATCATTTGATCGAAGAAAAAAATGCAAATTATAAATCACTGGAATTTACCGACGGACACCCGGCCCAGATTGAATTCGCGGGAGTGCCCGACAGTTGTCAAAATTGTGAAGCGGCTATTAAATTTGTTCAATTTATGCAAACGCCCGAGGCGCAAAAAATCATTATGTCAAAAAATTATATGTTGCCGATGTATAAGCCCGCACAAGATGCGACTGCGTTTGATACAATTAAAATTTATAAACTATTGTCAAAACCACTGCCAAGCAAAGAAGAATTACAGCGTTGGTTAAATATTTGGTCAGAGCTTAGAAAAAGCGAAGGATGATTTTTTATTTCAAGCTTTGATTTTTTAAATTTACTAAATGCCCTGAAAAATTCTTTAATTCAAGGCCTGGGCACAGTCGGTGTTTGTTTGTTTTTGGGTTTTTATCTGGCATTAGGATTTTTATATTTTTCAGATCCAGTACAAAAAATTTTAAGACCCTTGTGCCAATTAGCATTTATATTACCATCTATTTTTACCATTTTAATCTGTTTTCAATTCATGAATCCATTTCCGTACGGGCACATTGGTGTCATTTGTATTTTCTCAGTGGTGCATTTAGGATTTTCAACGATTTATATCGCCAATTGTTTGCAGGCGCGAATAAAAAATATGGGTTTGATTTCTAAAATTTATAATTTAAATCGGATGACATTTTTTCGCCGCATCGTTTTACCATTGATCTGTAAAGATTTGGCCGTGTTAGGATTAATTATTTTCTTAAGCTGTATTTCAAGTTTGGCGATACCATTGGTCGCTGGCGCCGGGCGCGCAACAAATTTAGAGCTATATATTTTTGAAAAAATTTTTATTGAACAAAAATGGAGTGAAGCAGTTTTTTTATCGTTCGTCCAAAGCGCTGTACTGTTTTTAATAACTTGGTCAATTTTTAAAAAAAATGGCTTCGTAGCAAATCAGAAGGCACTGTTTTTTAATTATGGTTTAAGTTCCGTTTTTTCCGCTGCGTGTTTAGCGGCCTTGATTACAGTTTATATTTGCGCGTATTTGTATAAGACCGCGACTGTTCTGATCGTGACTGATTTAAATACGCTGTTTGATTCTGAATTTATGGTGGCATTTTTAAATTCGATGATCATTTTTTCAGGGCTGATGGTTTTGTTTTTATTATTTTTAGTCGCTGTAATTTATTCGATTTACAAAAATAAACACCCACAGTGGATCAATCTATTCTTAAGCCCTTCAACAATTTTGGTTGGTTTTGGATTGTATTTATTGTTGCCCGCAAATCAAAGCGGCACTGATTTTTTTAAGATGAGCGTTGGTTTATTTACTTTATTTTCTGTGGGACTGTATCAGACGTATTTATCACCGCAATTGTCCGAATTAAAATCGCAGCTGATCGTTTGCAGGCTTTATAATGTAGATTTAAAAATTGTCATAACAAATATAATCTGGCCGCAAATGAAAAAAAATATTATTTTTGTAGTTTCGCTACTCTTTCTATTGTCAGTGACTGAATTTTCGCTTTTAAAGGCCACAGGTTCGCAATTGCAAACTGCCGGCACAATAACATTTCAATATCTGAACAGTTACCGTATGGATCAGGCCTATGTGATCAGTTTTATATGTTTAATCAGTTGGTTGATTTTTTATGCTTTGCTACATTTCTTAACGAGGGTGAAACATGTTCGTCATTAAAAATCTGGATTTCACAGTTGATAATTTTAATTTAAAAATTGATGTGCTGGATCTGTCAGAGCATAAAATAACAGCCGTGATGGGCCCTTCGGGATCGGGTAAAACAACATTATTTCAGGTGCTGATTGGTATTTATCAACCTCAGAATTGGCAGTGGAATTTAAATCAAATCGAAATGCACAATTTAAATATTGAACATCGCCAGTTGGGTGTCGTTTTTCAAAAAAATGAATTGTTTCCACATTTGTCTGCTGCTGAAAATATTAAACTGATTATGAAATCCAGAAATGCGAATTCAAAACAGGATCAACAATTGCTTGAAAAATACAAATCTGATTTAAAATTAGAAAACTGTTGGCAAACGCGCGCAGAAAACTTATCGGGTGGCGAAGCGCAACGTATTTCGTTATTAAGAGCTGTTATGAGTAAGCCCAGATTATTGTTGTTGGATGAGCCCTTTTCGGCTTTGGATTCAGAATTGAAATCTGAAGCTCGAAAAATCACAGCAGATGTGATTAAAAATTTAAATATTCCGACGTTATTGGTGACGCATGATTTAGAAGACGCAAAATCTTTGGGTGCAAATATTTTACGTCTTCATCAAGGTCGACTGGTATAGCTTTATAAAAATAAATTATCTTAACAAATTAACGTGACTAACAGCTTCTGTTTGAACCATTGAACCCATTCTGACTTCGGTGATAACAACGTTCAGAGAAGCTCCGCCAAGACAAATTCCTGCGGCGATACCACCTGTGTGGCATTGCTGGCGAACGAATGTGTATGATGTTACTCCGGGCTTTAAATTTTGACGTGAAATTTCTTTGGTGACGTTCCCAGCTTTGATAAATGTGCGAATATCGCCAGCTTTTGCTAAGATGAGAGCGTCAACAGCTTCGGTTGCTGATGAATCAAGTGCGACGGGGCGACCTGGTTCGATGCGAGGACCAGCGGGTAATGCAGTTGCGAAAATACTAGAGACAGTCAGTACAGACATAATTAACGTTTTCATAAGGGCTCCTTGTTTTGTGTTTTTTTGTTCGAAGTAGAGTAAGCAAAACATTAGCCATGTTTATCGATCGTAGTTTCGTACTGACGGTTTTTTAGTGTCAAATTTATTGACGGTTCAGATTTTTTTACAATTAATTTATATTTTAAACTTTCAGACTGAACATCATATATAACAGTCACTGTGAAAAACAAATCTGCATCATTTTTAATTTTAGCAATCCTCATGTCGACCTTTGGTTGTGGGGGTTCGCAGTCTGGTGGTCGCAAAGGCCAAGTAACAAAGCCAACGCGTATTCTGACAGAGGAAGAAAAGCAAAAGCTGGCAACGACTACGATCTATTATATAGAAACATTTACTGCCAAAGATATGACAAATTGTTCAGATTCAGAAAAAACAAATTTATTAGATCGATCCAGTCGCGTGTTTATTCGTGCTTGTAAAAAAGTTTTCGACAGTTGCCTGATGGAAGGCACGTGTTTAGTTACGATTCAAAATAAATTACGTATGTTAAATGTCGATGGAGTCGTCAATAACATTCATCGATTCAGAGATATCACAAACAATGAATGTAAATACGGGCGTGGCGCCAGCGCAGATCAAATCACATCCTACAAAAGTATGTGTGTGGATCCATTTTATTCGGTCGCTGCCGATTTAGATATTTATAATTTAGGTGATGTGATTTATTTGCCTGTGGTGCGTGGAACTGTTTTGCCTGACGGAACAACGCATGATGGATATTTTATTGTGCGTG
The DNA here is from genome assembly GCA_947370945.1 of Pseudobdellovibrionaceae bacterium. Classification (GTDB taxonomy): domain Bacteria; phylum Bdellovibrionota; class Bdellovibrionia; order Bdellovibrionales; family Bdellovibrionaceae; genus Pseudobdellovibrio. The sequence goes on from CANBND010000153.1 coordinate 3,936, forward strand.
ATAATGGTGGTGGAATTAAGGGTTACGGACGTTTTGATTTTTTCACTGGTTTTTTTACAAATCAAAATTCACAAAATTCTTTTTTAAAATTGAAATTAAATGGCCTGCAAACATTTCCGGAATATTCAGTGATTGACGGCGAACAGGCTGATCAAATTCGAAAGCAAAGAAATTTTCCGTTGCTTCCAAATTCGAAATAAATAAATTAAATAAAAATTAGTTCGGGCAATTTTTTGATTGATTCATCAATCGTTGTAATTGCTGGTCAACATTATTTGTGTTTCCAGAGCGTAAATCAAAAAGCATGCTTTTAAACAGCTGTTCAGTTTTGCTATTGAGCTGGCATTGTGTATTGCCAGTATTGATTGTGCCAGAATTAATCAAACAAGAAATTTTATTCGAATCAAAAGTTTCATTGCGGCATTCGGCAATTTCAAAATTTAAATAATTTTTATTTCCGATACCATCTAAGCATTTTAATTTTTCATTTGTAAATGTCATTGGTTCGCAAATAGCCATTGCGTTGTTATCAAAATTTGTATATTTGCGAATGATGTTTGTGCAGTTCGTACGATCAGAAGTGAACGTCATTGGTTCGCAAAACAGACGATAAGCCTCGTCTTGGTCTGCAGCGTTGGCAGTGTTACTGAGTAAGGTGAATGCGATTGCTGCAAAAGAAAAAATAAGCGATTTCATACGTGGCCTTTCGATAAGTATTTGTTTGAATTCATTCTGATTTTAAATATTAAACCGAAGTCCTAGACCTAAGTCAAAAATAATTAAAAATTATTACACAATAAAATCAATAGGTTAAGTTGTCCTGTTTAGTTATTGCAAAAAAAACTAGACCAAAGGCTAAAGTTCCCTAGACCTAAGTCCGAAAGGTGTTTTGTACATGTTGGTGACCTTGAATGAGTTGAGATTGCAGCTTGAATCAGATCTGGATTTAAGAATCAAAATCACTCCATCAAGGCCGAACTTATGAAACCTACGAGGCAGTCACCTTGAAAGTTTCATAAGTTGTCGCCAACCCAAATTTTTAATTTTTTAAAGTATTAGGTAGTAACCGGTACGTAACAAAAAAATCTATTGGGAAATAGGGAGGACATCTTTATGGGCTTAAGAGTAACAACGAACATGGCATCTATATCAGCGCAGCGATCTTTATCAATGCAGTCAAAACGACAAGAACATGCTTCGCAGGCATTAGCTTCAGGTTCACGAATTGTTCGTGCAGCTGACGATGCTGCAGGCTTAGCGATTTCAGAGAATATGAAGTCAGACTTGCGGGGTACCGCTGCCGCGCGAAGCAATGCCTTTAATGCGATTTCAGCAATGCAAGTCGGTGAGGGTGGTTTGTCAGAAATGTCGAACTTAATTACTCGTCTTCGTGAATTGGGTGTGCAATCTGCATCTGATACCATCGGTGATAAAGAGCGGGTGTATCTGCAACAAGAAGCATCGAGTATCACTGAAGAAATTGATCGTATTTCAAAAACCACATCATTTGGTGACAAAAAATTATTGGATGGATCAAATCCCGTGTTTGATTTTCATGTGGGATCAAGTGGTAAAAAAGAAAATATTATTACATACAAAGCAGAATCAACCGCGACGCCAGATGAATTAAATTTATCATCTATTGATATCACGTCAAAAAGTGGTGCCAGAGATTTACTGAACAATGTTGATACCGCATTAGAAAAAGTAAATAAAATGCGTGCGGGTTTCGGTGCGATGCAATCAAGGCTCGAATCAACAGTGACTGGTTTGGATGTGCGTACCGAGAATTTATCGGCCGCAAAGTCAAGGATTACAGATGCCGACATTGCTAAGGAATCATCAGAGATGGCATCAGCCACCATGTTACAAAACGCATCGATTTCAGTGCTGTCGCAAGCAAATCAGCAACCGTATGCAGCTATGAAATTATTAGGATAATTCAAACAGTTAACGATTTTTAATTTTAATACAGTTTTGAGGTCATTCCCAATAATGGTCTCTTAAGCCCGAACTGATCTGATCGAAGTACAGCAAAGTTCTTAGACCCTTGCAATTTTTGCAAGGGTCTTTTTTTCATCAAAATCAATAAATACAAAATTGACTTGGATTTTTCAGGGGTTCTGATAATTATCTTTAAAAGAGGTAATTATGAAAAGTTTATTATTCGCTGGTCTATTATTGTCATTTGTAAGCAACTTCGTCAGCTTAACTGCATTTTCTGCTCCAAATAAAATGATTGAGCCTGGATTA
>CANBND010000154.1 GCA_947370945.1 Pseudobdellovibrionaceae bacterium
ACGACTGACCAAACAACACTGATGAATTTTGATAACTTTTTATTGTTTGACCTGATGCTAAACTTTGACCATTGAACAAACACGAAGCCGCCGCGCCCACTGTGCAACTTCCAAAATTATAACTTCCAGATAATGTGCCATTTGTACAAACTCGATCTTGTGAAACACATGACTGACCAAATAACACTGATGAATTTTGATAACTTTTTATTGTTTGACCTGATGCTAAACTTTGACCATTGAACAAACACGAAGCCGCCGCGCCCACTGTGCAACTACCAAAATTATAACTTCCAGATAATGTGCCATTTGTACAAATGCGATCTTGCGAAACACATGACTGACCAAATAACACTGATGAATTTTGATAACTTTTAATCGTCTGGCCCGATGCTAAATTTTGGCCGTTAAAAACACAAGACGCCGGCGCACCCACCGAGCAACTTCCGAAATTATAACCTCCAGATAATGTGCCATTTGTACAAAGACGATCTTCAACCACACATTTTTGACCATACACAACAGATGAATTTTGATAACCTTTGATTGTTTGTCCCGAAGATATATTTTGACCGTTGAATAAACACGCGGCTGGTGCGCCCACCGAACAACTTCCGAAATTATAACTTCCAGATAATGTGCCATTTGTACAAAGACGATCTTGCGAAACGCAGGTCTGACCAAATAACACTGATGAATTTTGATAACTTTTTATGACTTGCCCAGAAACAATTGTTTGACCATTAAAATTACACGAAGCCGGAGCGCCAACTTTGCAACTTCCGAAAGAAAATGTACCTGCAAGTGTACCATTTGTACAAACTCGGTTTTCAGAAACACATTGCGAACCAAACGGCACTGTTGAATTTAAATATCCAGAGACTGCGCCGTTGTGTGGAATTGTTTGACCGTTGAATAAACAAGCGGCTGGCGCACCAACGGTACAACTACCAAAATTACCGCTGCCACTGAGTAAACCATTGTAACAAGTTCGTGTTTGGCTTTGACAGCTTTGTCCAAAACCAACAGTTGAATTTGTAAATGCTGTCACACTGTTTCCGTGCGCAACAGTTTGGCCGTTGAAACGACAAGACAATGGCAATCCAACAGAACAAGAATCAAAAGAAAAAGTTCCTGATAATAAACCGCGATGACAAATGCGATCTTCACTTAAACAATCTTTACCAAATGGCACCGATGAATTTTGATAACCTGTTACTGTTTGTTCACTGGCCAAAGTCTGACCGTTAAATAAACAAGACGCTGTTCCATTAGGTGTACACGATCCATAATTATATGATCCTGTAAAACTTCCGCTCCGACAGACACGAACTTCGCTGACACATTTTGAACCATTCGACGATAAATAAGCCGTCACAGTTTGACCTTCAGAATAAATATTTCCATTAAAAATACATTTTGATTTTGAAGGCTTTACACATTCTGCAGCTGATGGATAAGTCACACACCAATCAACAGGTAAACTGCTTGCTGAATCTGTACTGAGTTGTGAGAAATTTGTTTTTGTACAGTTTTGAAAACTAAAAATAATTGGAGTACCCAAAGCCATAAACAGTACGGCAAGTCTAATTGGCATTAGCTTCATTTATCCCCCTCAGGATAATACTGTTTCGGCTGATTTCGTAAAAATTTTAGGACTTTTGTCTAAGATTTTTCTTAACATCGAATGATTATATTATTTTTTGTGCGTCAAACTGAGATTCATTGATAATTAATTCCCAATATTCACACCTGGCCCAGACCATACTTTTGTATTCGAGACATCTATTAATTGAACGTACGGACTGGCCTCTGTGACTTTTAATCTTAAAGCACCTTGACCGTATGTTTGAGTATTCCAATATGCCATTGTTCCGATATATAAAACTAAATTTCCATCCGCTTGCAAAGATGCAATACAGCTTGTTGATACTGGACAATTTTTCTGTGTATTGCTGGCCCACAAAACTTGAATGGTATTTTTATATAAAACTAAGTTGCCATCATTTTGAAAATATAATTTTAACACACCATTGCCCCAGAATTCACCCGGCTTTAAAAATTTATTATTTTCGACAACAAAATCATTCGATGCTACTTCGCAAGCTTGTGTGTTGCATGCAACTTGCTGAATAGCGGGTCCAATACACGACGCTCCTCCATTTGTCGGAACTGGGTTTGTGCAACTGCGCATTTGATTTTGCAATCCACCACCGCATGCCTTCGTGCATGTTCCTTGATTTTCCCACAAACTCCAACCACCATTAACTGACACTTGAGCAACAACATCAGTAATATCAAATCCAGCACCCGACCATACTTTTGCACTCGAGTTATTTATTAATTGAACGTACGGACTGGCCTCTGTGACTTTTAATCTTAAAGCACCTTGACCGTATGTTTGAGTATTCCAATATGCCATTGTTCCGATATATAAAACTAAATTTCCGTCCGCTTGCAAAGATGCAATACAGCTTGTTGCTGTTGGACAATTTTTCTGTGTATTACTGGCCCACAAAACCTGAACTCCATTTTTGTAGAGAACCAAATTACCATCTGTTTGAAATAATAATTTTAAATTTGAATTCCCCCAGAATTCCCCCGGCTTTAAAACTTTATTATTTTCGACAATAAAATCATTCGAAATAGGACACGCTTGAACATTACATGCAATTTGTTGTGTCGATGATCCCACACATTGTTTACCACCATTTGCTGGTGCTGGGTTTGTGCAGCTGCGCATTTGACTTTGCAATCCACCGCCACATGTCTTTGTACATGTTCCCTGATCTGCCCACAAACTCCAACCACCATCGATCGGTCCTAATGTTATCGGATAGATCTCTTCAACATTTTTAAGTGACATATTAAAACCGACAATGGGTTTAATTTCAGAATTTAATGTTCGTAAAAATAAAACCAGTTGATTCGCTTCTTCCGCTGTCAAATTTAAAGGTTTTATTTCTGAATCGTGCAATGAATCTGAAATTCCGCCCGCATTATACAGCTGTACAATTTGTTCTAAGGTTTGTAATGATCCATTGTGCATGTAGGGCGCTGAAGAATTTAAATTTCTTAAAGTCGGAGTTTTATAAAAACGAGACTCTGAAGCTCGATGACTAATATCACCGCGACCATTATCCATATCAGAGGGAAATAAACCCGTGTTATGATAAAGTTCATCCGTAAAATTTGGCCCCGAATGGCACGCCGCACACTTTGCTTTACCAAAAAATAAATCTTTTCCTTTAATTTCATCTTGGCTCAGTGCCGTGATCTGAGCTTCCGTAAAATAAGAATCATACTTTGATGTCGCAGAAACTAACGACAATTGAAATGAAGCTAATGCATTTCCAATATATTCCGGTTTTATTTCACTGCTGTAAACAGCTTGAAATGCTTTGACATACGAAGAGTTCCCTTTCAGTTTGTCCACAAGCGCTTGATAGCTGGTTATGCCCATTTCAGCAGGGTGTGTTAACGGGCCTGCAGATTGCTGTTCTAAAGATGTAAACCGTCCATCCCACATTTGTGTCGATCCAAATAATCGATTAAATATCACTGGTGAATGTCGTACCAGTTTTTGACCCAAGACACCCACTGAAAAATCAACGGGATCAGAAAATGCATTATTCGCCGAATGACAGTTGGCACATGAAATTTTATTATTCACAGATAATCTTGTGTCATTAAAAAGTAAAAAACCAAGCTGTACTTTATCTGTGGCCAAGTTAATCTCTGTAGGCACTCGAACATCTTTTGATTTAAATGCATTCGGCAATAGCGATGCAACAGATGTATTTCTATCGGCAAAAGGAATTGCTGCAGAATCTGAAAGTTCCACAGATGAACGCGCAACACTTGAAAATTTAAACTCATCAAGATGCAAAAGAAAACCAGATTGACTGATCGTGTTTTGATTGCCTGGCCCGATCGTTAATGCAGAAGCACTTGCCGACATCAATCCCTGATCAACTGCCAGTTCATGAATTTTACGACCATTCACAAATATTCGAAATAAACCTAAAGCTGGATCATGTGTTGTTGCCACATGATTCCATTGATTCAGATCTAACGCAGTACCAATTGCTCCGGTTGAAAATTCTTTTCCGTTAATTGTAATACGTGCATGCAGTTGGCGATTTTTTTCGAGAATTAAGCTCATCGATCCAGGTTTATGAATTAAATATAAATATGCATTTTCGCTGGCCGCAGATAAATCAGAAATTGGTTTTACAAATAATTCAAATGTCGTTCCAAAATTTGTTTCGCTAAAAACATTATGATTAGGTACAACGACAGAACCACCCGACGGAAATTGAATTGCTTGTCCGCGAAAACCAATTTGTTGAACAGAGTCAATGATTCCATTAGACGTTTCTAAAGGAAATGAAGCGCCACCAGATAATTTGCCATTCAAATGATTCTGCGATAAGTCGGCCGTCTGATTAAAATCAAATTCATCATCTATTAAGCTCGCATTCGTCACTTTTTTAAGTGTCGGATTCATCGGTAACGAGACCTCATAACGTCCATCCACAAAGTCTCGAAATCCGACCTCTGAAAATTCTGCCGTGTTTGATGAAATCATAAAAAAACTTGGCGATTCAAATAAAAATGGTAACTGAGGATTTTTAACTTCTTTCATCGGATTCCAAATCGAACTTGTCGAACCTAACGCAGAAGTAAATAGTCGAATATTTTTTGTACCTTTCGTATCTTTATTAAACGAGCCATCGATATGGCGGATTTTATTTCCAGTCCATCTTCCAAGAACTGAAAATCCAGTTCTTCGTGCCGGAGATACGGGATGATGTGCATGTGCCGCCATAAAAGTAATTTCCGACCCTTCCCACGAAATCCACGGGTAAGCACCCAACAAAGATTCACCAGGGCTATAAAGTTCGCCGCTTGCAGATAAAATCGGTTTTCGAGCTAACGCATACTGAGCCTTAAAGATTGAACTTTCACTGTTTAATAAAGTAATGTTCTTGGGTGTAGACCAATTGTTAATCTCTGTTGGATTATTATTGTAAATATATTTAATTTCATCGCCGTTGCCGCCGATTCCATTTGAGTTGAAAATCATTAATTTTCCATCAGCAGTCACTGAAGGTTCGATTCCATTAATCGATGCTCCAGAAGATGTTTTAATCACTTCAAAATCTTTCACTAAAATTGTTCTCACAGGAATCGCATTTGCTGTCTTTGCACTTTGAACAACAACCTTCACTTGAATTCGACCAAAAACACGAGAGCCATAGGTTTGAAAAATATTTAAAATACGACTATTTTGCGCGCCCCAATTCGGATCACCATAGTGTTGAGTATACAGAAACAAATCGTACGTTTCATAGGCTCCTGTAGGATTAGGATTACCATTATCATCTGATTTGAATGGATTAGAAATCCCTGCAATACCTGAAGCCGGAGCCAAAGTTAACGCATTCACCTGAGTAAAAATACTTTTAGTACCAAGAGAGTCTTTTGTAAAATCTTTGGGAATTCCATTTTCGTTTTCTTTAACAAGAGTCAGTAGACCCATATTTTGACTAAAAGCCCCTTTGCCATCCATTGCTCCAAAGTCAACGGAAACCCCTTGCTGAGCTTGAACTTTTTCAGGACGAAATACGACAGTCTCCCAGCTGGTCGCTGTTGTATAGACGATCAAACGCCCATCCCATGTCGTATTGTGGCCGTTACCCGTGAATGGGACAGCAAAAGAATTTTGAACTAATGTTGATGCTTTATTTTCTGATGGGGCATCAATACCTACACTAGGTAAATTCAGCTCACCTGAAAAACCACTCACTTTAAATTTATTTCCGCTACAGTTTTGAAAAGAAAAAATGATTGGCGCAAACACAACAATAAATAAAGCAGCCGCTATCAACGGTTTTTTCGTTTTCATCAATCCCCCTCAGGATACAAACCTATCGGAATAATCTAAAATAACTTTAGGACTTTTGTCTGAGGTATCTATGCAAAGTTAAAATGTCCCTTATTCCGCCCAAGTAGAAATGTCCTGTTTTGAAACCATGCTAACTTAGACCTTCGTCTTAAATGAAAGGGTCAAAGCAGCATGAACTCACAACAGAAAAGGATTTCTATGTCGGGACAGGATT
>CANBND010000155.1 GCA_947370945.1 Pseudobdellovibrionaceae bacterium
TTTGATTTTATTGATGGCATTGTTGTCATTAATTATTGTGTCGTTTTCTATTTTTATTTTATTAGGATTATGGATTGATTTAGCGCATCCGTTTTTAGCGATTTTTTTATGTTATTACTTTTTTATTCCGTACAGATTGATCAAAGAAAATCGCCGCAGTTGGGAATATTACCAAAAAAATAAATTACTTTCTCAGGTCGAAGAATTAAAAACCAATTTTATTTCGATGATGTCGCACGATTTAAAAACTCCGATTGCACGCATCCAAGGAATGACCGAAGTCATCTCAAGTGATTCACAAACCCTGTCACACAACCAGCGTGAAGCCGTCGATACAATTCAAAGCAGTTCCGATGATCTATTAAAATTTATTAATTCAATTCTGCAATATGGCCGTATCGAAAGCCAAGGGCTTGAATTAAACCTGCAATCCAAAGACGTAAATCAGTTATTAAAAGACATCATTAAAAAACACGAATTTTTATCTAAAGTTAAAAAAATCAAAGTTATTCAAAATCTGGAACCGCTTTTTCCAATTACGATTGACCCCGATCTCATGCGACAGGTTTTTTCAAATTTGCTAGAAAACGCCATCAAATACAGTCCCGAAGATTCCGTTGTTTCAGTCAGTACAAAAGAGATCGATAACCAGCTGATGATCGAATTCAAAGACCAAGGCATCGGCATCCCCGCCGAAGATTTGCCAAATATTTTTATGAAATTTTTTCGCAGTCACAATGTGAAGACTTCGACGATCAAAGGTTCAGGTTTGGGATTATATCTGGCCAGTTACTTCACAGAGCTTCATAAGGGTAAAATCACGGTTACAAGTGATTCGAGCAATGGCTCTACCTTTACGGTTTTACTACCTAATCTTTAGACACTTTTTAATTTAAGTCGGATTTTTATATTTTGCTGTAAGTTTTGGCATCACTAAGCTATAAGTTGTCGCATATCAGTTTTTAATCAAAGGGGTTCTTATGCTTAAAGTCCTTGTTGTTGATGATGACCAAGCCTTACGGTTTTCGGTTCGGACAGCACTTGAAAATGCCAAGAGGTTTGCAGTCGAAGAAGCTTTCGACGGTGTCAACGCCCTTGAAAAAATTAAAGCCGTGGACGCTTCAAAGCGTATTTACGACATCATTATATTAGACGTCGATATGCCCCGTAAAAACGGCTTAGACACTCTTAAAGCCATCAAAGACCATGATCCAGGGATTATCGTTTTGATGTTAACTGCGCATGCGTCTGTTGATGTGGCCGTTCAAGCCGTCAAAGATGGCGCTTATAATTTTTTATCAAAACCAATTTCTGGCGATGATCTGGTTTTATTAATTCAAAAAGCCATTACGGCACACAGTTTAATTTCAACTTTAGCGGCATCGTCACCCGTTTTTGTTGACGAAGGTCGGAAAATTATCGGCAACACATCACAGATGCAAAAAGTTTTTAACGTCATCCACAAATTAGCCAAAGTCGATACTCCGGTATTAATTCGAGGCGCTTCGGGTACTGGTAAAGAATTAGTCGCCAAAGCAGTTCATTTTAATTCTTCACGCAAAGATGAAAAATTTGTCGCGATCAACTGTTCGGCAATTCCTGAAAATTTATTTGAATCGGAATTATTTGGTCACGAAAAAGGCTCGTTCACTGGCGCGGATCAACGTAAAATCGGAAAATTTCAATACGCCGAAGGTGGAACTTTATTTCTGGACGAAGTTGGCGACATGCCACAACTGATGCAAGTTAAAATTTTGCGCGTGTTGCAAGAAAAATTATTTACTCCTGTTGGTGCGAACCGTGAAATTCAAGCCAACGTCAGAATCATCGCAGCAACGAATCGTCCGCTTGAAGAAATGATGAAGACCGGACAATTTCGTGAAGATTTATTTTATCGTTTAAATGTGGTTCCGATATTTTTACCGCAATTAGCAGATCGTAAAGATGATCTGGATGTTTTAATTAATATTTTTGTCAGAAAATTCAATGCTGCTCAAAATAAAAAAATCACTGGTGTTTCCAAAGAAGCTTTAGCCGCATTAAAGCGTTACAATTGGCCCGGAAATATCCGTGAATTAGAAAATGTGATTGAACATTCTTTCGTCTTAGAAAACGGATCGCAGATTACTTTATCAAGCTTGCCAGAAGCGGTTCTTGAGGCCGCAGGCATCAGCATGATCGAGTCGATGGACAAAATTCAGAGTCAATCTGAAATGATAAAAAAATCTGCCGCTGGAACGAGCGCAGAAAATTTCGGCATCGATGATTCTGCTGATGATTTAGCTGGTGAAGATTCAGACATTTCAGATTCTGATTTATTATCTGATGACGATTCTGATGATGTGATGATTGATATGTCTGGCGCTGCAACGGGGCCATTGGATTTCAATGCACAAAAAGAAGAATTTGAAAAACAGTTTATTATCAAAGCCTTAAAGACTTTCAAGGGACGAATAAACCAAACTGCATTACATGCAAATATTCCGAAGAAAACTTTATTACGTAAAATTGAAAAATATGGAATCGTGGCGAAAGAATATGCACCTCCAAAATAATTGGCCGTGCATATCTGAGTCATAATTTGATCATATTTTTTTTCTGAAAAAAATTAAAAAATAAATTTGAGTGTTGACTGAATTTTCGGTTCAGTTAGCATTTCATCCTCTATGACGATGAACCCCTTGCCTCCACAGGCTTACACCAAAGATACACTTCAGAAAGCCTACACATGGCTGCTGTCGCAATCGCCATCGATCAAAGAATTAGCGTCCACCCAAGACATGTTGATTTCATTATACCTGAAGGCTCAACGTAACGGCGAAGCTTCGCTGGAAGCCCCCAGCATTCAAAATTTCAAACAAGAATTAAAATCTCTGGCGAATATGATCGGCGATTTTTCAACGACGCCTTCGGCCTCTGCTCATTCGACACCGTCTTCGCATGCTGGCGCTAGCGTTTCATCGCAAAACACAACTGCATCCGTTGTTGTTTCTTCATTAGGTTTAGATACACAAAGCACAAATGCATTAAACGAAGTGCGTACGGTTTTAAATTTATCTTCGGACGTCGAAGCCCTTCGCGCATTGATTGCTTTGGGATATAAGCAATTTAAGAAGATTTAATCTTTACATTCTTTTTCAGTTAAAATTAATTTCTGCGGGAAATTTTTAACAACAATATCTTTGTCGTTCAGTTTTACTATTCCTTGAAGCGCTCAAACGAATCTTAGACCTTTGTAAATTATCTCACTTCAAACATGTCCATGCAAATTGAATACAATTTTTCTTCTTTGGATGGTTTTATGATGTCCGTGGTTTCTTCAATTGATTTCAGCAAGATGTCTTTGATTTTTTTAATATCCGAAACAGACACTGTGAATAATGATGCAAAATGGATATCTTCTTTATTATTTTTATAAATGGACTCGATAGCTTTTTGTCGCCAAAAACTTTGTTGATGCGAAAATAATGGCGAATCTTTGTTGATGAATAAAAAATTATTTTCAACGTTGTATATGCCATTGTTATTTTTTATCAACTGTCTGGTTTCAAGGAAATCTAAAATTTGACGTATGCTGAATAAATTTTGGTTAAAATATTTCGCAATAAATTCAGGTGATGATTGAAATTCAGGAATCGTTAAAACAATATGTACCGCTGAATAGAGCCATTTTGAATAATAAATGGCTTGGTCTTCAATGCTTAAATTATTTTTAATTTTCATTCGATTTCGAATATTTTCACGCTGCTCAATTTTTTCCGAAATTAATTTTTCAAAAAAAATTTTAAGCTGGTGCGTTCCTGCTCGGTCTTTCTGAACTAATAAAATAAAATATTCCGTTTCATCTTTATTCAATGCAATGTATCTGGCCAATCCTTCGGCTTGTTCAATACTGATTTCATAATGGCCATTTAAAACATGTGAAACAAAGGCAATTTGACATCCCATTGCTTCTGCCCAGAGAGTTCGAATGCCATGACCATTCTTAGGCTGCGTTCGCAGGAATTTTTTTAAATAGTCCCTATAACTTTTAAAATCAAATATACTTAAGTTCATAAAAATCCTTTAATTACAGTAATTTAGAAAATATATATAGTAAAACTATAATATGTAAGTTTATTTATAGCAATAATAACTACCTAAATTTTACAGACTTTTTTACGTTCAACCTCAGCCGGCATGAAAATTTAGAAACAAAGTATAAACCATGATACAAAAGGAACACTTTATGAAAACAAATAGCTCAAATAATTTTTTATTCAAATGCGTTGTTGTGATTTTAGCGACAATCAATATTTTGTCTTGCAGTAATAACGATGCAAACAAGCCAAATACAATTCAGCCAGAAATAATTAAACCTGACCAAGTCGCAAACGATGACACCGAAGGCGGCATCAGCGCCGGCGGCGGCGGAACGTTGCCTGCGAATCCAATCGGAATCTATAAAGTTTTCGATATTATGGACACGGCCAAAAGTATGCTTCGTATGTATTTAAATTATCAACGCAAATATTCCAATATAAAGTCCCTCACCGGAACAGATAAATATTTTTTTGGCACCGAGAATTTAGCGACTCAGCTTGAAAAAACGGACATTGAAATTTTAAAAGACAAACCTTGTAAAAATAAATTTGGCAAAGACGTTGATGCCAGTATTCACGCAAGCAGGCCAAATACAATTTGCTTAAGCGCTTTCAGAGTTGCACCAAAACTGATTGCAGAAAATGCACAGAAAGAAATTCTGGCGTTGTTAGTTCACGAATTATCGCATTTTCTAGGGTCGACAGAACAAGAAGCCATTGATTTACAAAGACGAGCAGCTTTGGAATTACATGACTCCATTGCCGCACTTTCAGATGTTAATTTTGAAATATTAATACGTTATGCTTCTGATCCTCTTGAACAATTAACTTCTACAAAAGATCAAATAAAAAAGTATTCTCAAATTGGCGATGTTACGTCAATTCGAAAAGAGATAAATTCAATATTTCTAGGGTTTGATAAGTTTGAAAAATATCTGGGTAACAATACAAGTCTTTCTTTTACTGACTATACAATAAATGATTATGACCAATTAATGCACGCTAAAATTACACTTGCAGCTTGGTACGCAGGATCGATTGATCCGACCAATGTATTTTTTGATGACTCTAAAGAACGTTATGAAAAATGTTTTTCTGGTAAAAGTATTATTGCAGTCAGAGAACTTATGCAGTCGTGCAGTTTTTTATATTTTGATAAAAATAACATTTATTTGGACTACGAAATTAAAAAAATAAATTCTGTCAACGAATTGAATGATTATTTAGCCGATGTTTTTATTTATGTTCATGATTTAATTGCCCATACACGCTCAATTGCATTTGATTCTTCTCCAACATATTTTCATTTGCCGAATCAAACGAATTCGATCACTTCGTGGGAAAAATTTATTGGTAAATATCACGTTACAGAAAAAACCTGCACATCGACGAATCAAGATAGTTCAAAATTATATTCTGATTTAAAAACTATTGAAATTGCATCTGGGATATCAAATTCACCGATTGAAAATGAAAAAATCATCATACTCACTGAGAATACCAATAACTCGATGCGATCTGACGGCTTATCAAATGGCGCCGGGCAATACAATTCAATGCGAATTTCTGGCGATTCTGATTCAGCCCAGATGACAGAAGAATTCGGCAACAGATGGTACAGCCGACAACTTTACGGCTGGAATAAAACAACAAAAGGTATCAAAAAAGTAAATGGTGAATTGATTATGAGTTTTAAATCTGAGTATTACAGATATGATTTTAGTGGCGTTGAACAACGCAGTTACGATTGCCAGTTTAAATTAAAATAATTCATCATTAAAATTATTCTTAAAAATAAAATCTCGGGCGAAAACCGGGATTTTATTTTTTCAAAATATAATAAGTCGCTCGCCCTATACCCATTCGCTCAATCAAACCAAGTTCACAAAGCTTACGCAGATCCAAAGCACGCGTAGCCTTAGCTCGGTTTGTGATTTTTGAATATT
>CANBND010000156.1 GCA_947370945.1 Pseudobdellovibrionaceae bacterium
GTACGCCATGGGTGGACTTCCAAAAACGGCGATGGCTATATTGGCTTTTCCGTTAACACAACTATCGAACGAAATAATATCTTTGGTGCTTCAAGGCGCTAGCGATAAAATTTCAGAATCGGGTGCGTGCTTGGTCGGCGGTCATTCGATCGATGATGAGACTTTGAAATTTGGACTATCGGTCACAGGATACGTACATCCTGAAAAAATTTGGACAAATACAAACGCCAAAGTTGGTGACGATTTGATTTTAATAAAACCGATCGGTACTGGGGCTGCTACGGCGGCATTAAAACGACAGATTGTGTCGGAAGCTGATATTTTGGATGTCATCAAAAGTATGTCGCAGTTAAATTCGATTTTAGATTTAATTTCAACCGAAGAAAAAAACGCCATTCATGCAGCGACTGATCTGACAGGATTTGGATTGTCAGGACATGCGATGCAGATGGCAAAATCAAGTGGTGTTTCTATGCAAATTGAATTTTCGAAACTGCCGTTGTTTTCAAAAACATTACAATTTTTATCTGAAGGAATGATCACCAAAGCACATAGGACAAATAAAGAATACACAGCTGCAGATATTGATATTTCTGAATTGTCAGATGTCGAAGCCTTGGCCATTTTTGACCCGCAGACCAGTGGTGGATTATTTTTGTCAATTGATCCATTAAAGTCAGCAGAAATTTTGAAAAAACTGAAAACTCGATTTTTGTCGGCAGTAATTATTGGTAGCGTGACTGAAAAAACTGAAAAAAGTTTGAACTTTAAAAAATGAAAACAATCGCTGACGTAGATTATAAAAATTTATTAATACAAAAAAAATCGGTTATCGATGTCAGAGCCTCGGTTGAATTTTTGCAAGGTTCATTTCCAAATGCCGTTAATTTGCCGATTTTAAACGATGAAGAACGTGCCCTTGTCGGTACGACTTATAAACAAAAAGGAAATACCGAAGCCGTTAAATTAGGTCATGAAATAGTCAGCGGCGAAAATAAAAAACAAAAAATTCAAGCATGGTTGTCTGAAATTAAAAAAAATCCTGACATTCTGATCAGTTGTTTTCGGGGAGGGCAGCGCAGTCAAATTTCACAGCGCTGGATCAGCGAAGCCGGTTTCGAGGTCACACGATTCGAAAAAGGCTACAAAGACTTTAGAACATGGACGATTGAAAATATTAAAAAAATATCATTAGAAAATAAATTCAGAGTCTTATCTGGCACGACCGGCAGTGGGAAAACAAAATTATTAAAAGAATTAAAAAATAAATATCCCATGGTTGATTTGGAAGGTCTTGCAAATCACAAAGGTTCAGCGTTTGGTAAAGAATTAACACCACAACCATCACAGGCTGATTTTGAAAATCGACTATTACAAGACATTTTGATTGAACAGAACTGGTCGCAGAAAAATATTTTATTCGAAGACGAAAGCCGCATGATTGGCAGCCGCCATTTGTCAGAAGAATTTTTCGCGCAACTGCGATCTGGCCCTGTGATACTGATGGATATTCCGATCGAGCGCCGCATTGATAATATTTTTTATGATTATGTGACGAATACAAATATCGTTCGTGGAACAATTGACGAAGCTCATGTGCAATTTGAAAAATATATTGAAAACACAAATAAAATCACTAAACGTTTGGGCGGTTTACGTGCTAGCGAAATTATTTCAGATTTAAAATCGGCGCAGACTGATTTTGTTCAAAATAAAGGTTTGGATAAAAATAAAATCTGGATCGAAAAATTATTGGTTTGGTATTATGATCCATTGTATCTGGGCAGTCTTGAAATCAGAAAGCCTGTGATTGAATTTCAGGGGAATGAGGCTGAAATTACAGACTTTTTGTTAGAGTCTTAAAATAAATTTTTACATTGACCATGAAGATTTAAATTCTGTATTTTTCTAAAATCAAAAAGGCTTTTAACGGTTTCTAAAAAACTAGATTTTGCGACATATTTTTCAATGGTCGCAGCCAATGGTTTTTGTGAGGATTTATCAACAGCCCAAATGCGGTCTTCGAAAATTTTAAATTCAATGTCAGAATCATTTTTTTTCGATGATAAACCTAATTTAAAATAGGCATTCAATGTATTTTTAAGCCAAGTGTATTTTGTATCAACACCTGTCAGTCTATTTTTTTCTGCATCGCTCAGAAACACAACACGTTGTGATAATATTAATTTATAAAATGCCTTGGACAATTTTTTTTGATCACCAGTGGTTAAGGCATTCTTAAGTGTAGGCGGCGGATTTGAATGGGACCATTTTGGGCGGTGAGCCGGTCCCATGGGGGCCAGCATAAAATCAGTTTTATCAGCAATTTTATTTAAGAACTTAATTTCCAAAGAGCAGGCCTTGCTTGAGTCGAACAAGATAAAGTTTAAACGTTCGTAACGCCTCATGGTTTGAATGCAAAGCAAAGTATCCAAAAGAAAGATTATTTCCGTATAGCAACTCCCTGCGATTAAATTGTTGGATTTAAAATAGAGTTTAAAAGTTAAAGTTAAAAATATAATTTAAATGAACTTTGCAAAACTAGACTTACGCTTTAATTAAAAAATAATCATGCAAACAGAAACACCAGTGGGTGTGGCCCCTTTTGTTATGGCATTAATCACTGGTCCATGAGACCGCCAAACCGACGTTTTTGGTCCTTGTTATATCCGCCGCCTACAATATAATGCACTTGACTGCATTATATTCATGAATATAATGCAGTTGTATGCATAAAAAAGACAGATACTTAAGGCCCTTTGTTGAAGAGTTTTTAGCCGAAAAAATGGTTTTTTTGGGTGGTCCTCGGCAAGTTGGCAAGACGACGCTTTGCCTCAGCTTTCTGAAGCCAAATCATCGCACAAATAAAAACTATTTAAATTGGGATGATATTCATTCAAAATCGCTACTCAAAAAAGGTGAAATTCCAACAAGTGATCTGATGGTCATTGATGAAATTCATAAATTTAAAAATTGGCGAAATTTAATGAAAGGTTTTTATGACAAACGATCTGATGATCAAAATTTTTTAGTCACGGGATCGGCTCGACTTGATTATTATCGCAGAGGCGGCGATTCACTGCTTGGTCGGTATCGATATTTACGATTGCATCCATTAAGTTTGCCAGAGTTGAATGTAAGTTTTAATAAGTCAGATCTGGATACATTATTAAAGTTCGGTGGATTTCCAGAGCCTTTTTTTGGTGGTTCCGAGCGGAAGTTAAAACTTTGGAATCGTGAAAGATTACACCGAATTGTGAATGACGATATTCGAGACCTTGAAGCTTTGCGTGAATTTAATTCGATTGAAATTTTAGCCGAGTCATTGCCTGAGCGGGTGGGCTCAATGTTATCGATCAAAGCCTTATCAGAAGATCTGCAGGTTAGTCCGCACACAGTGAGTCACTGGGTCAGCATTTTAGAGAAAGTGTATTACTGTTATCGAATATCTCCATTTGGGGCTCCAAAAATTCGTGCTATAAAAAAAGAACAGAAATTATTCTTATGGGACTGGAGCAGTGTTGATACAGAAGGTGCCAGATTTGAAAACTTGGTCGCGAGTCATTTGTTGAAGTATTGTCATTTTCACGAGGATATAGAAGGCGAAAAAATGGAGCTTCGATATTTGCGCGATACGGATGGCCGCGAAGTGGATTTCGTTGTATTAAAAAATAAAAAGCCAATATTTGCTGTTGAATGCAAAACGGGCGAAGGAAATTTGTCAAAGCATATTCCCTATTTTAAAGATCGAACGAATATTCCTTATTTTTATCAAGTTCATCGAGGAACGAAAGATTATTTAGCTATTAAAGATTGTCGGGTCATACCTTTTTCGCGTTTTTGTGAAGAGGTTGGTTTAGTTTAGGCTAAATTTTCAAACTCAGCTTCGATCTCAATTCAGGCCAAAATAAATTTAAAATAGCGATGCTAGTAAAAACAAAAGCGATCAAAGTCGTAGATGTTATTTTTTCTTGAAATAAAAAATAAGCCAGTATCGTTGCTAAAACAGGTTCGATCAATTTACCACAGGTCATGACGGCCAAGTTCATATGACTCATGACTTGAGTAAATAAAAAATGACCTAACAGCGTCGGAATAAAAACTAAACCCAAAACAGAAATCCACGAAATTTGTGAATAACTGGCCACAGGATTTGAATTGGCAAACAGGCAGGCCAGTCCGAAAAACAAAGCGCAAACTGAATATTGAAGGCTGGCAAAATTTAAATTTGAAATGTTCATACGTGCTTTTTTGCCTGTGATTAAATATATTGCATAAAAAACTGCAGTAATTAACGCTGAAAAGTTACCAAGATTATTTTCTTGAGAGAATTTCAATTGGTCTTGGACCAAAATGTAGATACCGAAAAATGCGATCAGAAAAGAAACCCACATGCGAGCTGTGATTTTTTCTTTAAAGGCATAAATATTAAAA
Source organism: Pseudobdellovibrionaceae bacterium (assembly GCA_947370945.1). GTDB lineage: Bacteria > Bdellovibrionota > Bdellovibrionia > Bdellovibrionales > Bdellovibrionaceae > Pseudobdellovibrio. The sequence goes on from CANBND010000156.1 coordinate 4,435, forward strand.
ATGGCAGTCCAAATGGGGTTTGTCGCAAACAAAATCATCATCAGCGACACAAGTGTATGTTTGGCTGCATATTTGTACGTCCAAAGATGTAAAAAGAAAAAGAAACCCGAAGCAATGATCCATCGCATGTTTTTTGCATTTTGGATGAGCTTTTGTTTTTTAAAAAATATTTGATATGTTATTAAAATAGCTGCAGCCAGTGCAAGACGCCAAAATCCCAAGACTTCAACGGGCATTTGATTGAGCTTTGCCCAGCTCGATGCAGTGGATAGGCAAGCGAGGGCTAAAAAATAAAGTAATAGGTGCGGCATGTTATCTGTTTGAATTCCTTCTAAATTCGATCATGATTTTATTCTAAAGATAAAACAATTTATATTTTGTAAATATAATAACAATAACCAAACGGAGAAGACACATGAAAAGTTTATTATTAGTGGCAGCAGTTGCTACTTTGGCATTAGTCGGTTGTAACAAGGCAGATTTAAAATCTGACAAAGGACAAGCTTCATACGCGATCGGTCAACAGATCGGTAAAAATTTAAAAGCACAAAACATCGAAATTGACCCGTCAACTTTGGCAGCGTCATTAAAAGATGCAGCTGCTGGCAAATCTGAAATGAAAGACGACGAAATTCAAAAAGCGATGATGAAGCTTCAAGAAGGGGCTCAGAAAAAACAACAAGAAGAAGGCGAAGCTAATAAAAAGAAATCTGCTGAATTCTTAGAAAAAAATAAAACTGCTGCTGGCGTTAAAGTAACAGCATCGGGTTTACAGTATATCGAAACAACTGTTGGTACAGGAGCAACTCCTAAAAAAGAAGACACTGTAAAATGTCATTACACAGGTACATTAATTGATGGAACAAAATTTGATTCATCAGTTGACCGTGGTCAGCCAGCTGAATTTCCAGTTGGTGGCGTAATTCCAGGTTGGACTGAAGCCTTACAAATGATGAAAGTTGGATCTAAATACAAATTATTTATCCCTGCAGAACTTGCTTACGGACCATCTGGTCGCCCAGGAATTCCTGCGAATTCTGCATTAATTTTCGATGTTGAATTACTTGATATTGTTAAAGGCGCTGCGAAACCAGCTGCTCCTGCTGCAAAGCCAGCCGCAGCTAAACCTAAGAAGTAATTTTAAATTTATGACGTTCGACTTTAAAAATGATCCCATAGAAAATTTTTTAAAGTCGATCAGTTTTGTACAGTTGAAAGGGGTGCCAGAGCATAATGCGATGGCGCTGGCAACTGTAGCGAACAATAAACCCGCCAATCGAATCGTTCTGTACAAAGGAATGAATCAAGGCGGGTTTTCTTTTTTTACGAATTATGACGGTCGCAAAGGACAAGAACTTTCGAAGAATCAAAATGTGGCGGCAACTTTTTTCTGGCCGCACATAGATCATCAAATCCGTATCGAAGGCTACGTTGAAAAATTATCTGATGCTGATTCAGATCAGTATTTTAAAAGCAGACCAAGGCTTAGCCAATTAGGTGCGTGGTCATCGAATCAATCAAGCACGATCAATTCATTTCAAGATTTTCAAAATAAATTAACAGATATCGAAAATC
>CANBND010000157.1 GCA_947370945.1 Pseudobdellovibrionaceae bacterium
TTTCGATGTAGGTATCTTCGCCGATAATAATTTTCGTACCGTAATCTTTATTTAAACCCTCAAGCCGTGCAGCTAAATTCACCGAATCACCCAGCATGGTATAGTTTTGCAATGTGGATGACCCCATATTGCCCACACTCATATCACCCGTATTTAAACCAATGCCCATATCCAATTGCGGGTAGCCTTGCTTTTGAAATTCGATATTTAATTCTGTTAAGCGATCCAGACTTTGTAAAGCGCATCGACACGCATTCGCTGCATTATTTTCATACGTTAACGGTGCGCCGAAAAATGCCATCACGGCATCACCAATAAATTTATCAAGAGTGCCGTTGGCTTTGAAAACTTCGTCTGTCATTTTTGTGAAATAAATATTTAAAAATTCTGACAGTTGCTGCGGATCTAATTTTTCTGAAAACGTCGTAAAACCGCGCAAATCTGAAAACATCACAGTCAGGCGTTGTTTTTTTCCGCCCAATTCCAGATTTTTATCTGATTTTAATAATTCATTTACAACCGCAGGTGATACGTATTTTGAAAAAGCCTGGCGAATTTTTTTCTTGCTGCGTTCTTCGGTAAAATATTTGTAGATCAAAATACCGATGAATGAAAAAATTAGAACCGCATACAATGCCCATGTCGTCGTCATGATTTTATATTTTAAAAACAATAGATAATCTAAATAATAGCCGACGGCAAATATCAGCAATAATATAATTGGTGAAAACAGCGGCGAAGCAGTCGTGAAAATAAGTGTAAATATCAGACCAAAAACAAAAGTTAAAATTGGAATTATTATTAAAGAATTTTTAATATCTAAAATATAATTTTTATCAATCAGATTTGCATAGGCATTTAAATGTGTTTCGGGTCCCGGCATACCGACTTGAACTGGTGTATTTCTGATATCACCGATGCCCAAAGCACTGGCGCCAATCAGAACACTGCGATTTTTAAAAAATTCTGCTTTATTAAATTTTTCGACTGTAAGTTCATTTTTTGAGTTTCTGACCGTGACATCGATTTCTGTTTCTGTTGACTGCAGTAAATCTTTGGCTGAAACATAATAAAAACTGAATGTGCCGCCCAGATAATTTAAACGAATACGTGCAAATTCATCGACTTTTAAATCTTCGACAGGTTTTTTATCGTCATCCACGTCTTTGATGAAAAATTCTTTAACAAACTTTTCGTCGCTGGTTTTTGAATCGGAAAATAAAATTTCAGCGCGTTTTTTCTCTGACAATAAATACATCTGCATTGCAATTGATGGAATATAGCTACTGCCAATTTTGAATCCGATACGATTAAATAAATAATAATGCCGGATCAGTCCCGACGAATCCAGTGTGGCATTAAAGCTTGCAGTATAATAGGCGGGCCGCTGTATTTCGGGAATGTTGATCAGCCAATCTGTAAATTCTTGAACAGGGTGGGCTTTGATTTTTCGAATTTTTTCTAATTCGTTTTTTAAATCATCGTTTGTTACAATTTTTTTAAACGTTTGTCCGTACAGCGTTAAAATATTTTCTGCATTTTTTTCAGCCAAATAAAAATCATCAGGCGTTAGCCAAACATCACAATAATTATTGGCTTCACGCACGGTTTTTGTTTGTAGTGCATTTTTTTGAAATTGTGTGAGTTGACTTTTGGCGGTTAAATGTTGCTGTTTATAAAATTTATCTTTTGTTTTTGCTTCAATGTGCGTAAAGAAATTTTCAAACAGATATTTCCAATCATAAGTTTCAAAGCTTTCGGTTTCGTCATCGACAATAAAAGATAAATTGGGTTTAACCAATTGGTTGCCGCCATAATACAAAAAGGCTTCCAGCCGACAGATGTCTTGGTACGGTGGCTTTTCTGAGGACACGCCGTTTGTACCTGCTGTACCCAAAATAATTTGTTCGGGGTATTTTTCAATCAGACGGCCAAATTTTTTATCGGCTAAAATATTTTCGCGTTCTGGTTCTGAAAAAGTCATATCATAAGCAACAGAGGTGACTCCATATTTTAAAAGTTCAGACGTGATATCGCTGATAACATCGCGCGACCATGGCCAGCGACCAATTTCTTCGACGGACGAATTGTTGATGGCGATCAGTGCTGTACGTGCTTGAGTTTTTCGGAATGGTTGCGTGATTAATTTTAAATCGTCATAACGATTTTGGACTAGTTCGATTGTATCAAATGTTTTTGAATATGTTTGAACGTATAAATTTTGATTTTTTCGTTCAATATATTTATAGGATTCAAATGTAAAAAAACAACTGATGATAAAACCAATAAGAATTGAAACGTGTTGTGTTTTCACTGTTTAATTTTCGCAAAAATCAAACACCACGGCAAGGCTAGTATCTTGGGGTGTTGCTAGGTCTGAAAATAAAAAACCCTCAGTTTCCTAAGGGTTCGATTTAAATAAAATGGCTCAGATGGCAGGACTCGAACCTGCGACCAAGCGATTAACAGTCGCTTGCTCTACCAACTGAGCTACATCTGAACGGTAGAAAATAAATTATCGAAAACAGAGGGTTTCGTCAAGATCTGGACTGAAATTAAGGATTGATTTCCAGACTAAGGCTTGACGATTTAAAGGGCAAACCGTCTGCGCGGTACAATTTTTTTTCTTTGTTCCATTCGAGAATAACCTTTTGACCCTCGCTATCCGCAGATTCAGCGATGGGGGTCCAGTTTACAGTTTTAATATCAACGCCCTGTATCGTTTCGGCCTGAACTAGGCAGAATTTTTTAGCCAATTGGTCTTGTGGGGTATTTTTGAATTTTGAGGCCAGTGTTGATTCTTTCCAAACAAAAATTTTACGTTCAAAACTGCACCATTGAAATGGGCTGGCCGTGACGGCGAAAACGTCGTTGGCATTTTTTTGAAAGCCCGCAGACGTAAAAAATTTGCGACCCGCAACCACTAAAACCAGTGCAAAGACAAGCATGCTAATTTTAAAAAATAATTTTATGTTCATTCAAGCAGATTATGATTAAATACAAAGATATTCAAGCAAGGACACGCACATTGAAATCAAATTTTACAAAACAAATTGAAATTCGTCTTAAAAAAATCAGCCCGATCACAAATCCAAAATTTTTTGGCGACAGTTATATTGGGGGCAGCGAAAGCCGACTTGAATATTTAAGTATTAAAGTTCCAAAGGTTCGCACGCTGTTTGTAGATCAAAAAATTCAAAATCTGAATCTGTCAGATATTGAAAATTTGTGGTTTGAATCAAATATTTACGAAGTCAAAAGTTTGGCTTTGATGTGGCTTGAAAAACAAACGACAGAATTTTTATTAAAAAATATTAAAAAAATATTTTTATGGGCGAATGAAATTGATAACTGGGCCTTATCAGACGGGTATAGCGGAATTTTGGCAAAATTATTCGAAGCTGATCAAAAAAAATTATTGCCGACATATAAAAAATGGAACAAACATAAAAATTCGTGGCTGCGTCGAATTTCTTTGGTGGGTTTATTTTACTATTCACGTTGTCGAAAAATTCAACCCCGTTTTAATTTGGCGATTTCAATGATTAAACCACATTTGTCAGCCAATGAATATTATCTGCAAAAGGGCGTGGGCTGGTCATTGCGTGAATGTTATAATGTGTACCCAACAGAAACGACAGATTTTATCACAAAAAATTTATCAGCGATTCATTCAGATGCTTGGTATGCTGCCAGTGAAAAAATGCCACTGGCTTTGAAAAATAAATTGGTTTTAAAACGTCGCGAGTACAGAAAAAATAAATAAAATTATTTCGTTGCTTCGACAGTACTTTTTAATTTTTGCAGACCTTGATCAAAAGTATCATTCATCATTTTATCCATATTCATGAACATGCATACGGTTCGCATGATGAGACCTTTTTGGCCACGAACAGACCATTCAACAGTTGTTGTCGGTCCGTTGGCCGTCATATTAAATTCAGCAAATTGCGTGGCTTCGAATGGTTTTGTGTAGACCAATTTTGTTTTTACCGTTTTATTTAAAATACTTTCAGTGATCGTAGCGCTGCCAATACCCATTTGACCCGTGCTGTTCCAGCTTGCTATTGATCCGACGCCTTCATCGGGGCCCGAATATGCCATAGTCATTTTAGGATCAACGATGATCCACGGCATCCATGCATTCATTTGTTTTGAATTATTCAACCACGGAAATATTTTTTCAGGTGAAGCATTAATTTCAATTTTTCGAGCCACAGAAAAATCTGCAGGTCTGGTTGCGCCAACCACAAAGATTAATCCAATGAGAACAACAATACCGATAATTATTTTTAGAATCACTTTATACCTCTGGGTTAAATTAAATACTTTTATTTATCTTTTTTCAATAGGGCGCGCGTAATAATAATATGGCCTACCAGTGCTGACCACACACAAACAATCGCAATGTATGCATAGGGTAAATACAAAGCCAATTGCAACGGCCGATCCAACGGCCACGAAAAGGGTAAACCTGATGACATCACAACAACACGAACCACATTGAATAATAAAATAATTCCAACGATATTTACGAACCAAAAATATTTTTTATTTCTCAGTGCGGGAATAAATACACCCAACGCTAAAATTCCGCTGACGATATCGAAGTTTTGTCCGGTCCATGTCATTGTTTCGGGAACAGTTTTTGAAATGCTCCATGTATGTAAAATTAATTCCAATGGTAATCTGAATGTTTGAAATCCGACCAGCCAATAAATCGGTAATTTTGTAAACTCACCGCCGTGTTTGCTTCGCGCAAATAAAATGGCGCCAATTTGTAAAATTAAAAATGTAATTGGCAAAGCGGGTAAAGTGTATTTTTCAAGAACACCGCTTGCGACGATTGCAGAAAAAAATGCGATCCACAAAATCAGAAATAGGAATGTTTTTTTAAAATGTTCTTTCGAGATATTCAAAGAACCTTTTAATATCAGCCCCAAAATAGCGATCACTAACAAGACGAAACAAATTAATGATGTTGTGTTTGCGGGGATAAAATTATTCATAAACTTCCTTGCGATGACCAATTTTAATGACAGTAATTTTAATTAAATTATTTTCGATCAGATAAATAACACGGTAATCTTGAAAACGGATTCGATACAAAGAATCGGCACCTTTTAATTTTTTAATCTGCAACAGTTCTGTATAAGGATTTGATGCCAGCAATGTGGTCGCATCAATTATTTTTTGTTGAATTTTCTGTGGCAATGATTGTAATTCTTTAAGCGCACTTTTTTTAAAAACGATATCGTAGGTTTTCGTGCTCATTTCAAATGATTTATCTTTTTAATTTTTTCAGAACTTGGGCTAAAGAAATTTCTTCTTCATTTTTTCGTTCTTGATAACTTTGTAAATCAATTTCGTCTTCGAGCTGTTCGCGGATTGCATTTTCAACCACGCTTTGGATTTTTAGACCTTTTTTTTTGCAAAAAAAAGTCAGAGCATCTTTGAGTTCAGAATCAATATTTGTCGATAATGTAGACTGCTTAATCATATATTTATTATCCAAGAAAAACCTTGAAAAAACAAGGTTTACAGTACTAAAAACATGCACATTGGTAAATATCTGAAATTATTTAGGTATTTTAGCTTTAAAATTAAAAAATCAGAGTCAAAATTGGTGCGGCCGCCAGGATTCGAACCTGGGACCCCAACATTCGTAGTGTTGTATTCTATCCAGCTGAACTACGGCCGCACGTGATGAATTTAGGTGAAGTAAAGGTTTACAGAAAATATGGTCCAAAATCAAGGATTGTGTGGCGGCATTCCTTGATTTGGTAAAAACGCTATGGCATTTTATTCATTCGCTTATTAAATTAGGCATTGTTCAGCAAAATTGATCAACTTTTCGTGCGGAGAGGTGGGTGAGTGGCTGAAACCAAGCGTTTGCTAAACGCTCTTAGTTCCAAAAGAGCTAACGCGGGTTCAA
>CANBND010000158.1 GCA_947370945.1 Pseudobdellovibrionaceae bacterium
GATTTAATCACACCAGGTCCCGTCAAATTAACCAACGTGTGATTTGACGTCGATATCCGAAAATGAGCTTGCGCAAAAAAAACTGCACTGGCCCCTAAACACAATTCATGGGCCATCGAAAAAAACGATCTGTGTTTTTTTAAAATAAACAATTTAGGAACAATTCCCCAGATAGCATTAAAAATTGTTCTTTGTTGCGTCAATCTGACACCGCCCGAATTCATTAAGAATAAAAAAGGCGCATCGTCTGCATTTAAATTTAAAAAATCTAAAAACTGATTTAATAAAATTAAATTATTCGCAGAAAATGTTCCGCCGCGGATATTAGGATCTAAAATACAAATGTAAAAAAATAATCCGTCAGCGGCGGTGGCTTTTAAACACATTAGCCCGTCCACCGCATTTATTTTTTCAATTGAAATAAATTCTGACAGCTTAAATTCTTTGTCAATTAGAAATGAAAAGATATCTTGCGCGAATACTTTATTTTTTTTCTGCGATAGTGTTGTCTGCGCGATATATTTCTGTGAATCAAAATCAGCAAACTTCAAAAAAACCTCAATTGTGATTTATTAAAAATATTTAATTCAGCGGGTTTTAAATAATGACTGATCTGGCAAATTACACCCTTGTTCAAATCCAGAATTAAATTAAACAGGCCCGAAGTTTTACTGATTTCTAAAAAATTTCCCTGATAAGCAACGTAAATTACATTTTTATTGGCAAAACTGTTTTTCCAAATAATTTTTGTTTTCAAATTGGGCAGTTTAATTTTTGATTTTAAAGTTAATTTTTCAAAATCTGTCTGGATTTTTTTCTTAAAACCTTCTAATGATAAATGCTTCATCCAACATTTTAAAAAATGATCTTGTAATTCGGTTGACGTCAGATTTTTCAAAGCTTGAATACTTCTTGAATACGATTCTGGTAAATCCAAGACTTCGCCCGAGGCTAAAGGCATTTTTTTAAGCTCTGTCATTGGTTTGTTTATCGTTGATATGCTTTCCTGACCCAACAATTCTTCAAAGTTTTCTGAAAATGTTTTTTGAAACGATTTGTCGATCCAAACACCAAGGCTCCATGTTGCGCTAAATTGCCCGTCTGATTCTGCAATATGATATGATGTTGACGGCCAATACGTCATATCACCAACGCGTGCTGAAACAATTTCTGAATTTTTTTTATATTTAGAGTATTCAAAAGCGCGATCTAATTTTGGGTTTTTATTTACAAATTCAGTCGTCCATAAACGAAATTTTTTCTGGCCAACAATAGGAAAACTGAATACACCACAAGAATCAACGTGTACACCAAACGGCGTTTTTTTATAATTACCTAAATATAAGCCAATTTCTGTAAATTGATTCGGAAAACCCACATGTTGATATAATGAATTTGTAAATTCTAAGATATGATCTTTGTATTTTGTGCTTACCTGCAACAGCTCATCACAAACCAAACAGTAATCTGAAAACATTTTATTCATTCGCTGATGATAGCCTAGTAAATTTTTATCATTTGAAATCGGCAAAATTTGTAAAACATCCATTTTGCTAATTTGTTCACCGTCGATATAAAATTTAAAACCTGCAGGATCATCCATTTTTCGACATTTATTGCTGAATAAAATCAGTAATTCAAAAATTTCAGCTTCGCCGATCGCCACGACAGGCGATTTTATATTTTTTAAAGCCAATGGCTTTTTTTCCCAATATTTTTTAGAAAAGTTTGACCAAAATTTTGAATTCAAATCCGTGGTCATTATTAAAATCCGCCCTCGGTTAACAATTCATCAGCAGATGTATTTGAAATTTCAATCAAAGTTTTTTTCATCAACAGATCAAACTGCTTTAAGGCCGTTTGTTTTTGTAATTCGTCCGCATTTTGTCCGATGCCAACGCACAATTTTCGCCATTCAGGATTATTTAAAACATGACTGTGAATTGATTTTGAAAAAATGTCAGCCCATGTAGGTTGGCTGAATGTAAAATTTAAGGACAGTGAATTTTCATCTGTCGTTGTTTCGTGCCAGTAACCACGTGGCACAAACAAAACACAACCCGGCTGCATCAAATATTCAACGGCATCCGCAGGTGCTGCATCCAATAATTGATCGTGACATTGTTTTTCTAAGGCCATGGGCATTTCTAAAGAACCCGTCGTAAAACGTTCTGTCGGATAATCCACAGATTTATTTTTTGCTAAAGTCCATTTTTTGCTGCCAGAAATTTGAATAATAAAATTTGCATTCGCATCAAAGTGTAAACGAGTGCCGCACCATTCAGGCGTTGCATAGGCCATTGAACGGGCCTGACATAAGTTTTGCTCGGACGAGCCAATCACCAAACCCAATTCATCAGTTAAGTTTGCCAGCATTTCGCTGATTACAGAATTTTGATTTTGCATCTGATCAAAAACCAAAGTCATATTGTTATTAAAAGCTTTCAGTGCGTCTTTGGGTTCAAGCTGTATCGAACTGTATTCGTCGTCAAAATCTGGTAAACAGGCACGAACCTTTTGTGTGCGCGCTTTGACTAGGGCTTCGATGGTTTTTAATTCGGGAATCGAAAATATTTTTTGCAGTTTTGTCGGTTGAGCAGGAATAAACAACGGTTGTTCTGGCCAATGTGAATTTAAAAAATCATCCGCTGTTACAGGAAATAATAAATCATTTAATGCCGTGTTATTTAAATTATTTTTCATGATAAATTACGGTACAACATTTTTTTTTAAAGTAAATGGATTTTAACCCATTACTCTCCGCTCTTGTTGTTAAACCCAATCTGATAAACTTAAAGCCACAAGTCCTTTATTTAAACGCGCCTGATCACAACGGTCATTTTGAAAACCGTCTTCGAAACTGGGTAAAAATGTTCGGCATGGTTCAGGGCGATTTTCATAAATGTCGCATTTTATATTTTCACCGACAACTCCGACCAAGGCCTGACAATAAGGCTCAGGCTGATTGGTTCCGCGCATAGCTAATGTGTGCGGACTGATTGTTTCAGTCAACGCAATAGGCACCGAAAAACTTTCAGGTAATGTTTCTGACCAATGAAACGAGACACGAAAATAAGCACAGCAAGCTCCGCATTTTTGACAGGGATGAATCATCAGCCACCGTAGGCCGCTGATGATAAACTAGATACTTAATTTATTTTCTAAAAGTTTCTGATATAAAATCAGTCCGATCCAAGCGTCCGTGGCCGCATACATGATTTGACGATCGGTTAATTCGAACGCTTGCCAATTTGTCATTTTAGGACCCTTTGTAATCGTCGAATTTAAAATTTCTTCGGTCATACCCTTCAGTCCAAAATTTTCAAGCCCTGCTGTTTTTGCTAAGGTTTGAATTTCAATAAAATTTTCTGGCATAAAAGCAAAAGTTTTTTGTAACTGTTTAATATCATCACGAATGGCTGCGCCGACTTTGATGATATCCTTATTTTCAAAAATATTTTTGATAATTTCGTACTGATGTATTCTTTGCATTTGAATAATAAATGCATCTGTTTCTGTCGCTAATTGCAAAATCGCAATTTTATAAACTTCGCCTTTTTTGAAACTGGGTTTGGTTTCTGTGTCGAATCCAAATATTTGGGCGGAATTCATCAACGTAGAGGCTGCTTGCAAATCTTGATTTGACGAAATCAAATGAATTTTTCCGGGGAATGAAATTTGTGGGTATTGTTGGAGCGGCGGTTGGTTATTGTTCATATTAAAAAAGCGATCAGCTATTGACCTTGTCGAACTGCAAAATTAATTTTTCCCCAACCACTTTGTACACAAACTTTCATTACTTTTTTAATCAAATCCAGTGACAAATTTTCATCTGCTTGAATATTAATTTGACCATTAAATTCTGCGCCAGCAACAAGCTGATCTTGCTGCTGTTTTTTCATTGCGTTTAAAGCAATGATAATTTGCTCTAATCCAGACTGTGATTTCTCTGTAATATTTAATTGTTCCTGATCACTGCGTTTTTCTGTATCCAAGATAATTTCATCCTGTGAAATTGAAATCAGTGGCGCTGTTTTCAAAGCATGTGCGTTCGAAGCCAGTGGCAATTGAACAGCTTTTGCAATAAAAAAACCCTCGCCTTCAGTTGAAAAATTCATCAAAAGAAAAATCACAAGAATTGTGAACATATCAATCAGACTGACCAGAGGAAGCTCTGGAACTGCCGATTTTTTTGCACTGTAATTTCTTTTTTTTCGAAGAAAGTGAAGATCATATTTGGGGGTCATATGATATCCAACTTTTCCAACTGTAGTTTTACCGGACATTATTTATTTTATCGCCTGAACTGATCGAACTACAATCGACCAAATGGAAATCCAATCGAAGGTCGTGTTGTCTGACCGTTCGTTGCTTTCGGAAATTGAATTTTACGCAAAACTTGTAAAACGCAATCACCCAACTGCTCGCCACCAGCGACAGAGTTTTTCTTAATCTCGGCACTTGTGACCGAGCCCGACTCTGCAATTTCCCATTCGAATTCAATACGACCAGACAAATTTTCATCAGCTAAGAGTGATCGCTCGTAACAACTTTGAATTTTAGACATCGACCCTTGCATTGTTTTCATCACTTGCTCGCGCGTAAGACCTTCAAGTTTAGAGCTACTTTCAAATTTTAATGCTGGCTTACCAAGAACCGCAGCCTTCACACCACGTTGTCCCGTCTCAGATCCCAAACTTTCTTGACCAAAACCTGCTGACTTGTTCGAACCTTTTCCTTTCGTTCGAATGGGCCCAGAATGATTTGTCGATCCAGAGCTTTGCGCATCGGCTTTAATATCTTTTGCTAATGCTGATGTATTCAATGATGCCGATGCATTTGTCTGACTTTGTTGGTCCGTCAAATGACTAATTTGAATGTCTGCAGGTAATGAGTTTTTTGAATTCACATCTAATTTCATACTGCCCAATGCAGCCAAGGCACCTAACTGATTTGCATCAACCTTTTTCTTGGGCGGTGGAGGAGGTGGCTGCGGTACTGAAACTTGAACTGGTGCTGCAACAACAGGTGTTGGTTTTTCAACTTGCACGGGCGCAGCCTGAACAGGTTCAACTTGTTTTGCAATCGGTTCGGGGTCTGATTCAGGCTCTTCACGAAGTTCTTCGCGTTTCACTTTTTTAACAACTGGCAACGGAATCATTTTTTTAATTTTTGGTTTGTGTTTCACAATCACAGGTTGTTTTTCTACTGGTAATTCTTTTGGAATTTCTTTCGGAGGCTCTGGCGGTTTTACTTCAGGTTCTGGAATCTTGACTTCCTCAATAGGCTTGATCGGTTCTGGCTGTGGCGGCAAAACCTCTTTCATTTTTTCTTCGATAATAATCCGAGCCGTGTGTTCAACACTTTTTTGAATGACTTTTTCTTTGAGCTTTTCTGCCGGAATTAACATAATGATAACGGCTAAAATTAAATGAAATACAAAAGAAAATTTAAAAGCTTTTTTAACAAACTCATCCGGAGACATTAATTTTTTTCGATCAAGGTCTTCCGATGTTGGTATATATCGAACATATAATTTTGTGGATTCATCAATATCAATACGTACGACGTCATAGGCCGAAGCAACAACTTCGAGGCTTTGAACATTTGTTTTAATTCGTTTTTCTTTCAACAAATGTTCTTGAGTTAAAAAATTTTTTCCTCGCAAGACATAAATTGGAAATGTTTGAGGCACAATAAAACGCGCCTCTGCAAAATCATAATTAATCAATGTCCAATTTTGCGAAAGCGACGGAATATGTATCGCGTTTTTACTGAGGGGACCGACATCGATTTTTTGTTTATGACCGAATTCGTTCATCGAAAAAATTCGATCGTTCCACAGAACCAGTGATTCCAATTTAAATCCTGTAAAATGGGGCGAACCTTGTTTGATATATCCTTGAGTCATTAAATCAATAAAATTTGAA
>CANBND010000159.1 GCA_947370945.1 Pseudobdellovibrionaceae bacterium
AATTCAACAGATTTAGAATTAAATTTGAACTTTTCAGGGAGCGAAAATTTATTATTTAAATTATTTGGCGGGTATACTTTATTAGGATCAAATTCAGCTGTTGGTTATAATGCTGGAATTGCAATTAATTTTAATTATGGCGGAGCCTCTGAGCATCGGAGTGCGCAAAAAAAGAAGCCTAAACAGCAATCAACAGAAAACTTAAATGTAATTTCGCGTGAACCAACACCGACTGATTTCAAAGAAGATACGAATGACGGAGTCAATCAAGAGTACTTTAAGCCCGTAGCGCCGGTGCAGAAAGAGTATATCAATCAAGTTGATGGCTCAGCGCAAAATTTAGAAAATACAACTGCGACGGATGTGGAGCTTGAGCAAATTCAGATCAAGAAAAAAATAAAAGACGGTGAATATAAAATTAAGCTGAAAAAGAAAAAGGGGAATTAGGATGCCGATTATATCAACTTTCTTTGGTATTCTGATTCGAATTAATTTTAAAGACCATAATCCACCGCATTTTCACGCCGAGTACCAAGGATTTAAGGCGGTATTTGAAATCAAATCTGCTAAAATTCTAGCTGGTGAGATTCCAAAACAAGCGCAGACAATTATCAAAAGTTGGACTATAAAACACAAGGCTGAATTATTAAAAAATTGGAATTTAGCACAATCAGGAAAGCCAGTTGAAAGAATTTCGGGTGAAGAATGAAAAAATGGACGCCACAATCGATTACAAAGATTGAAGTATTAGCAAACTTCCAGCTGATTTGTACTTTTGAGAACGCACAAAAATATCTTTTTGATATGAGTTACATCAATAAAGAAGTCGGTGAAATGATTAAACCACTTAAAAATAAGACATACTTTAAAAGAGTTTTTTTAGAAGGTGGTCATCCAACATGGCCAAATGGATACGATGTTTGCGCGGATTATATTTTTCAAAATGCTGTTAAAGTAGAATATAAGACTGCAAAAAAAATAAAAAAAATAGCGGCCTAGGCAATTATTTATTCCATGTCAATATTGGCCATGCGCATGCGTGGCAAAAACTGATCCGCTTGTTCCAGTAATGACAAATGGGCTTGTGCCATCGCTTTTAAATTGGCTTCGAATTGCATACGTGATTTTTTAAGATCAGCAATTTCGCCATAAATTTTTCGCAGTGAATCTTTCGCATCACGAGTAATCATATCTGCTTTTTGAGTCGCATCATTGATAATAATTTTACATTCACGATCAGTTTCGGATTTCATTTTTTCAGTGACAGCCGTTGATTGCGTCATTGTTTGTTGCAAAAGTTGTTCGCGATCTTTGAAATTTAAGATATCGAGTTCTTTATTCTTTAAAGTATCCTTCAGAGCGGTGCGTTCCTGCATAAGAACTTCCATTTGCGCAGCGACAACAATTAAAAAATTTTCAACCTGATCGGGGTCATAGCCCATCATTTTGCGATCAAAAGTTTTAGCTTGAATTTCAGCCGGATAATATTTCATCAGTGACCTCCGTGTTCGTCCTTGAACTGGAAACAGTACAACCCTAAGTATAGGAAATATTTTCCCCGATATCGAGAAGTTGTTTGTTTTTTTATTCGGATCTGGACTTAGGTCAGATTATTTTTTGAAAAAATTTAAACTAAACTCTGCTTTGAAATTTCCTTCGACCGCATTGATGCCTTTTCAAAACTGATTCGAAGTGCACGTTCGATTTCAAGTTCGCGCATTGAATCAAGTCCTGCGGCAGTGACACCTTTGCGTGATGTGACCCGCTGTTGTAATTTTTCAATTTCAACGCCGACAGATTGTGCGGCCAACATGGATGCGCCTAAAAATGTTTCGATTGTCATTTTTTTTGCTTCTTCAGTCGTGAATCCGCGTTCTTGGATCCAGTCCTGCCAGTACATCATCATTTCAAAAATAAAACCTGTGCCGCTTGAACATGAAATCATTAATGCATCAAATTGATCTTCGGTTTCAACTTTCAAAACATACCCAAGGCTCGACATTAAATCTTGTACGATATCGATCGCAGATTCTTCGTCGGTTTGTGAATAGAGACCGATAACGCCACGACCAATCAGCGATGGTGTGTTTGGCATCACGCGCATAATGCGGCCGCGTGGAATTAATTTTTCAAGTTGGTCTGCAGAAATACCTGCGGCTAATGAAATAATAATTTGTTCGTCGCGAAAATGTTGGCTGATCTCTTCGACAGCTTTGGGAAAATCTTGGGGTTTCATTGCTAAAATGACAACGTCACAGTCTTCGACGATGGGTTCGTTCAAATCATAGGTTTCGATATTGTACAGTTCGCGTAATTTTAATAATTTACCGGGTGTGCGATTTGAAACAAATAACTGATCGTTTTTAATAATTTTTGATTCCATCAAACCTTTGATCAACGCTTGCGACATGTGTCCTGCGCCGATAAAACCAACTTTAATTCTTTTTAACAGTGGATGAGTCATGTTGTGTGCCTTTCACCAAAAAGTATTGTGCCCAGTCTGATCCAAGTTGAACCTTCTTGAAGAGCAACTAAGTAATCATGACTGGTTCCCATTGAAAATTCATGTAGATTTAATTTTTTGCCAATTTCAAAACATTTTTTAAAATAAATTCGGTTTTCTTCGGGGTTGTTTTGCAGTGGCGGCATTGTCATCAGGCCTACAATTTGAATTGCATTTAGCTCTGACAATTTTTTCCAATTTTGCATTACAGAAATTTCATTAAAACCAGATTTTGAAATTTCATTGGATAAATTAATTTGTAAAAACACCTTTTGCACATGATTCATTTCTGCAGATTTTTTTGAAATCAGCTCTGCCAACTCAAATGAATCGACTGAATGAATATAGGCAAATTTATTTTTTAGATATTTCACTTTATTTTTTTGTAGCGGGCCTATGAGGTGCCATTGAATATTTGTGGTAGATAAAATTTCGATTTTATCGAGTGCTTCTTGCACATAATTTTCACCGAAATGAATTTGGCCTTGTTTGTTTAATTCAATCATTTTTTCAACAGGTTGCAATTTGCTGACGGCTAATAAGTTTTGATTTTTTTGTAATTGATTTCTTACAGATTCGGCTGAGAGCTTGTGCGTTTGAACTGCCATGAATTGATTGTGAATAGTTTTTCAAGAGCTTGCAAGGGAAGTCCGACGACGTTATTAAATTCTCCTGAAAAACTTTTTACAAATTTCGCACCGATGCCTTGAATGGCGTAAGCTCCGGCTTTGTCCATGGGTTCTTTGGTTTTGATGTAATTCCAAATTTCTAATTCAGTCAGTTTGTGAAATTCGACAGTGGTTGTCTCGATATGAGACACACATTTTTTTGTTTCTTGATCAATTAAAATAATTGCGGTTTTGACTTCATGAGCTCGACCAGATAGTAAATTTAAAAATTCAAAGGCTTGATTTTCGTTATCAGGCTTGCCAAGTGCAGTCTGATCGATGCAGACCATTGTGTCAGAGGCTAAGATGACATGTTCTGGACCAAGGTCTGTGAATGTCTGCTGGCAAGCTATAGCTTTGCGAGTAGCAATATCAATTATTTGTTCATCTAGACTTAAATTTATCTGTGGAATTTCCGATACATATACTGGAAAAGGAATAAAAAAATAATGGGCATTTTTCAGAATTTCAAAACGACGCGGAGATTGCGACGCAAGAATTAAAATTTTTTTCATATTTTTTTATCATACCGAAACGAGGTTGAAATGGGTAGCGCAGAATTAATGTTGTTCACAGGTTTATTATTAGCCGGTGGTGCAGTGTATTTATTTTTGTCTTCGCTACTTGCGGGTAAACCTGGTGAAAGCCAATTGTCATGGGCCAGCGGAACAGAGCCAGTTAAATCAAAAAATGGCGTGATCAATTTGTGCAGACCCTTAGTGCACCAATTCACAATGCAACATGCATCAAAAATTAAATCTGAAAAATACAGAAAAAAAATTCGTCATTTATTAAAAGTCGGTGGGCTATCCAGCGAATTGAACGAAGACGAATTTATCGGATTGCAAATTTTTCTGGGTTTTGCAATGCCCGTATTTTTATTGATCATGAATTTTTCCTTAGATTTAGGATTTTCACCATTCATGGTGATCGGCCTTGGTTTTGTCGGATTTTTTATGCCAGAAATGCATTGCAAAGGTTCAAAGAAAAATCGCGAGCTGGCTGTGCGAATCGATATGCCATTTTTTATTGATCTGTTGGCCTTGTCCGTCGAGGCTGGTCTTGATTTTTTCGGCGCCATCCAAAAAATTGTAGATAAAGCCGAAGGTCAAAATTCTGTTCTGGCTGAAGAATTTAAAATTGTTTTGAAAGATATCAAAATTGGTTCATCAAAAACAGATGCACTGAAAGAATTGGCTGCACGTTTAGATATGCAAGAAATGACCAGCTTTGTTGCGGTATTAATTGATGCCGAAGCCACAGGTGCCAGTATTTCACAAGTTCTGAAAGATCAATCTGTACAAATGCGAATGGAACGTTTTGTTCGCGCTGAAAAAGCAGGGGCTCAGGCTTCGCAATTAATTTTAATTCCGTTGATGTTATTTATTTTACCGGCTGTTTTTATTATGGTGTTTGGCCCCGTTGCCGTTGCCGCGATGTATGGTGGTAAGTAAAATGGCCAAATTATATAAAATTACAAAAACGTTAAACAATGAAAAAGCAGAGCTGCTGATTGAAAATTTAGAAATCGCAGAGTCTTATTTTGACAGAGCTAAAGGTTTGTTAGGACGAAAAAATTTATCGTCGCACGGTGCACTTTTAATTAAGCCTTGTAATAATATACATACTTTTTTTATGAAATTTACGATTGATTGTGTTTTTGTAAATAAAACTTATAAGGTTGAAAAAGTTTTTTCAAGAGTTGGACCTTTTCGTATAAAAGGTCCTGTCTGGAAAGCAAATTCAGTCATTGAGTTTTCAGAAGGCTTTGTTGAAAAATGGAATATCAAAGCAGGAGATCAGTTACATGTGGTCAGTTAGAATTTTATCCGGTGCTCAAACTGGTCAAATTTTTGATTTAAAGCTTGGCAAAAATACATTTGGCCGTGCGCAGACCTGTGACGTGAAAATTCAGTCATTGGGTATTTCAAAAGAGCATTGTGAGATACACGTTTACAAAGATAAAATGATGATCGTCGATTTAAAATCAAGCAATGGCACATTTGTAAATGGTGTTAAAATTCAAAATTCAATTGTTCATTTGGGCGATAAACTCAGTTTATTTGATGTGATTATGGATGTCATTCCTTCGCCGGATATCAGGCCGAAATCCAGTCCTGTGGTTCGAACGCCCCAACCACCAAGACAACAACAGCAATTGCAAACTCCAATTTATCCAGCGATGCAACAACAAATGTACAACGTTGGAATGCCAGGGGGATTGCAGGGTGGGAATGCATTTCAACAACAGCAAATGTATCAACAAATACCGCAGACTCCAAATTCTGTACAACCTGCAGCAGCGATACCGGCAACTTCATTAGCTGATAAAATTGAAGCTTTTATTGAGCGCGCAGTTATGCCAGCCGTATATAAATTATCAATTTTATTACCGTTCAAACAGGTGCTGTTAGGTTTTATTTTAATTTTTATTATCGGTGTCACATTATTGTCGTTGATTCCATTAACCACAGTAACAAAAGAATCTAATTTTAATGAAGCCAGCAAGCGTGCAAAATCTGTGGCCCGCGCATTAGCACGAGTGAACGAAGTCGCATTATTGTCAGGACAATTGGGCAGTATAAATGTTTCAGACGCGTTGAAAGAAGACGGTA
>CANBND010000160.1 GCA_947370945.1 Pseudobdellovibrionaceae bacterium
CCTGTTGAACCCAGAATGAAATGTGAAATCCATTTTTGTTCCGACATCCAAATCATGGCGCGCGGAAACCACGTCGTCATGTGAAAGAATGGCGGTATCAATAAACCCAATGTCGCTACGCAGGCTCCTGAAAAACCTGCCATTTGGTATCCTAAAAAAGTTGTCGATATTGTCACTGGCCCCGGAGTCATCTGACCAAAAGTAACCCCATCATTAAATACATCCAGCGGCAGCCAATTCAAATGATCTACAAATTGTGATTGAAAAAATGGAAATACGGCCAAGCCTGTTCCGAAAACTAATGCTCCTGCTGTAAAGCACGTTTTAAATATAACAAATAATTTTTCATTTTCTGAAATAAAGACTGCTGGCAATATCGCAGACATTACAATATTTGTTTTTCGCAGCCTGTTGAACAGCACAACAATTAAACCAAAACCTACAATTAAAATGCTTTCAGGTATAATTTTTTCAAAGAAGAAAACAGCCGAAACCAAAACTATGCACCAAAATAAAATATTTTTTTTATAATTTATTATGAAACTTTTTAATCCTAATAATATAACCGCGGCTACGGCGTATTGCATTCCGTTAAAAAATATTTGCGCTCTTGGATAGGCTACGATTTGTGAATAATAAAGACCCGCAATCAACATCATCACGAAAGCTGGGAATATTAGACCAAAGCCTGCGATCAGTGCTCCGCGAAAGCCTTTTAATCGATGGCCGCAATGAACGGCCATCTGAAAAGCGATCGGTCCAGGCAAAGCCTTAATCAACGTAAAGGCTTGATCGAATTTTTCGGGTTCAATGAGACGCTCAGATTCGACCAAGTCTTTGCGCATTTGCTGGATCAAGGCCAAAGGCCCGCCAAACCCAGTAGCTCCTAATTTCAAAAAGTATTTAAGTAATTTCTGGCTCATTCCGATACAGTCAGTATGCAACTCGGTCATCACTTTGGCAAAAGAAAACCCCGCTGGAATGTTTTTCATGAACAGGCACGCCTGTATTTTCAAAGCATAGAAAATACAATTTTAAAAAGTACTGTTTTATTATCAACAATTCAGTTTTTAATTTTATCCCCAGTTTTATTTTGGACATTAGAAAATTACAACTTGTTCGAGAAATTCATTCCTCTAAAAACTCATCTCAAAGAAAATATGTTGGCTGAAAAAAATTGGATTTTATTTTTATTTTCAGCTTCGTATCTATTGTCGTTATTTGTGAATTATCAAATTTTAAAAATGCTGACCACAAAAATACGACAAAATGAGCAACAATCGTCGCAGATCATCGATTTAGATTCTAACGATCGAATTTTTTCATTTGACGAAGCTGCTGCTCGACGTCGCGCTTCTTAATTGATTCGCGCTTGTCGTGTGTTTTTTTACCCTTAACCAAGGCAATTTCAAGTTTAACCAAGCCTTCTTTAAAATAAATTTTCAACGGAACACAGCTTAAGCCCTTTTCACGTTGAGCCGTGAAAATCGTATGTAATTCAGATTTATTTAATAATAATTTTCGCAATCGTTCAGGTGCATGATTGTTATAACTGCTGGCTTTGTATTCTGAAATATGTGCATTTTGAATAAAGGCTTCGTTATCTTTGAAAACTATATAGGAATCTTTAAATGTAATGTTTTTTCCGCGCAGCGATTTAACTTCGCTACCAATCAGAACCAATCCAGCTTCGAATGTTTCAAGAATATGGTAATCAAACCGAGCTTGTTTATTTTCTTGAATCAGTACTATCGACATTTCAATTCCTTGTTATAAAAAAGTACAGATCCCTAATTTGCACAGGGCTTAATTCTTCGACCCTGACTTTATCAGATAACTTTTTGATTTCTATCCATTTCATTAGTTTTTCAGTCATCGCGGCTGGCAAATTCGATTTTAATATCCGGCGGCGCTGCTGAAAACAGCTTTTAACGAACAGTAGATAGCCTGCGCGATCTGTAACATCTGTCGCACGAGCTTTAAATTTTAAAACTCGACTGGCAATTTTAGGCGGCGGATCGAAATCTTTGGGGCCCGCATCGCACACCGTTTCAATGTCCCAAAATTCTTGAGCAATGACGGACAACATTCCGTATTCTGGTGTTTGCTGTTTTGCACGCAGTCTTTGCGCGACTTCTTTTTGAAACATCAAGATCATTGTTTCGATCTGAAATGGCTGAATGCAACGATCAATCACAATCGATGAAGAAATTTGATACGGCAAATTGCTGACCAATAATTTTGCTGTCAGATTTGACCAATCAATTTTCAGCGCATCGCCTTCGACGACACTGAGACCCTGATCTTTCCAATATTCAGATAGTTTATGATCCATTTCGATGGCCGTGTAATTTGTGTGTTGAATAACTAAAAAATCTGTCAACGCACCCAAGCCAGGTCCGATTTCAATTAAATTATTTTCATTCGTAACTTTTGCAGCTTCGATAATTTTTTGAATGACATGATCTGAAACTAAAAAATTCTGACCTAATGATTTTTTTGCTTCATGATGTAAAAATTGAATTCGTTCTGATAATCGTTCGCGGGCTGACTTTAAATTTTTCATATTAAATTTTTCATGTTGTGGCCTGATCCAAATTAATTTTGAAATCTTCTGGCAATGACGCCGCCGATGGTCCTAAATTTAAATTTGCACTGTGATTTTGGTTTAAACGTAGAATACCCGCATAACCAATCATCGCCGCATTATCAGTGCAATACCTGATCGGTGGTATTACGACCGTATAGCCCTTTTGTGACAGCTCGTGGGCTTTTTCGCGTAAACGGCTGTTGGCGCTGACTCCGCCGGTGATGACAATTTTTTTTGTTTGATATTTTTTTGCAGCTAATTTTAATTTTAAAATCAAAACATCAACAACAGCTTCTTGAAACGATGCACACAAATTATTTTTTTCAGTAACAATTTCTTCAGGTGACATTTTTGAAATTAATCGGTGAGCCGAAGATTTTAATCCGCTAAAACTCATCATCAGATGATTTTCATGAACCATGCTACGTGGAAAATCGTATTTATTTTTATCACCTGATTTTGCGCACTGATCCACGGACGCACCACCCGGAAATCCTGCACCCACCATTTTTGCAAATTTATCAAAAGCTTCGCCTGCGGCGTCATCTTTGGTTGTGCCGATGATTGTGTATTCCGAAAAATTTTCAACCCAATATAAACTGGTGTGACCACCACTGACGGCCAATGCAATATATGGATAATCAAAATCTTGTTGTGGTTTATATTTTTCGTCTTTTAGAAATGGAGCCAACAGATGTCCTTCAAGATGATTCACACCAATAAAAGGTTTATTTAATGATTGCGACAAGGCTTTAATTGTCATAACACCGACAATTAAAGAACCCATCAAACCGGGACGATTCGTCACAGCAAAGCCATCAATATTTTCAAACGTCAGATTATTTTTTTTTAAAATTTCGTCAATCAGTGGCAGTAATGCAATCGAATGATTGCGACTGGCAATTTCAGGAACGACGCCGCCGAATACAGAATGTTGCAAATCTTGACTGGCTGTCACTTGATCAACAACAGTGCCGTCACTTTTAACAAGCGCTACAGATGTGTCGTCACAACTGGTTTCAACCGAAAGAACAAGGTTATACATTATCACAATTGATTGCTTTTTATTTCGAAGATTTTTTTGAATTCAAGGCTGTTAATCGAATTTTAGCTTTTTTACCAGATTCAGTTTTCGCATAGCCTGCAACAACTTCTTCGTAGAAAGCAGAAGCTTCGTCTTTGAGCCCAAGTTCTTGAAAACAAACTCCGATTTTGTATTTAGCTTCAGCGACAGATTTGCCCTTGGAAAATTCTTCGACATAAGCTTGGTAGCTCAGAATTGCTTTTTTCCATTCTTTACTTTGAAAATGTGCTTCTGCGATTTCAAATGGATTTTGTTTTTTTGTGGCTACGACTGTGGCTGCTGGTTTATTTTCAGTTTTTATTTTTACGTTCGCATCAGATGATTTTAAAGCAGGTGTAGAATTCGGCTTGTCACCAGAGCCCTCTAATTTTTGAATTTGCAATTCCATTTTCGCTAAAGCTTCTTGAAGTAGTGCAATTTTTTGCGAATCTGGATTTACAGCGGATTGAGCAGTTTGTTTTTCTTTTTGAATTTGCTGTAGTTGGCCTTCAAGTGATTCAACACGACCATTTAATGTTCGTATTAATTCATCACGTTCGTCAATTTTTGGCACAACTGTTTCAGCTTCTGCATTTTGATTTTCTGCATTTTTTTTATGATAAACTTGCGATTGTTGATTTGCCCCCAGATCTGAACGTGTTTGCAAACAACTGAAAAAAAATAAGCTTAGACTGATTGCTACCAAATTTTTAAATTGCATATTCATAATATATCTCCATTTTTTTGACGAATTAATCTGGCTGAGTTTTCGGCCTTTTCAGCGGCAGCGCGGGCTTTAATAAAAAGATTTCGTGATTCTTCGTAATCGCGATTCGTAAATAAAATTTTTGCCTGACGGTAAGATTCTTCGGCTTGATGCCAATAGCCTGGCGAATAACGAACAGCTTGGACAGCTTTTGCTGCATCAATTGCACTTTTTGCAAACATGTATTCATCGTTCGGTGCGGGCGTCGTTTGACAACCCGCCAGAAAAATAAAACTAAGAACAAATAATATTTTGAATTTCATTAAATCCAAAAAAATTAATTTGCTGGAACAAAATTAGCACGGCGATTTTTTGCCATTGCTTCGTCAGATTCACCTTGCATCAACGGTTTTTCTTCGCCAAAGCTGACAGTTGTTAAACGTGACGCTGATACACCCATCGATTGCATCATTTGCTTAACTGCATTTGCACGACGCTCACCTAAAGATAAATTGTATTCGTTTGACCCGCGCTGATCGCAATGACCTTCAATAGTCATTTTTGAACCTGAATTTTTTTTCAACCATTCAACATTTGCAGTTAGTTTTGCTTTTTCACCAGCTGACAACGTTGATTTGTCGTATTCGAAAAATACAGTTTGCAATCCTGCAATCGAGCCCGAATCACTGCCGGTCGCTGCAAAATTCATTGGTGATGCATCAATTTTTTCAGATCCGCCGTTTGCAGTTGTTTCACTTTTAATTGTACTGTCTGTACCGCCTACGCCCGAACCTGCGCCGTCTGATTTGCTGCGTAAAGATTTACATCCTACAGCGAATGACATAATTGTAATTGCGATTAATAATTTTTTCATAAAAAACCCTTCTTTGATGTTCATGTTTGTGACCTCATTAATTTAGACTGATGTCGCGGGGTTGTAAAGAAATACCCAAAGAGATTGTCAAAATTTAAAACTCTGACAACAATCAATCATGCAAAAATATTTATTGTTATTTACTGTTCTGTTTTCTTATCATTTAGCACAGGCGCACCGAGTCGGTTTTTCAAGCGAAAAATGGCTGATCAAAAGAACGAAGCACTTTGACATTCATCATTCTGCCCAGCAGCAGGACCTTGGTCTGTATTATTCAAAAATTGCCGAAACAGCCTACGAAAACTTATCCAAAGTTTTTGCGCAGTCACCGGAAAAAATCACCATTGTCTTAAATGATTCGACAGATAATTCGAATGGCTATGCCACAGTGATTCCGTACCCACTGATTATGGTTTATCCCGTACAAG
>CANBND010000161.1 GCA_947370945.1 Pseudobdellovibrionaceae bacterium
ACAAATAGTTAGTACTGGACGATTTAATTTTCTCATACTTCCCCCGAAATATTTTTTATGAACACAAAACATCTATCACGACACAGACAAAAACAGAGCTGTTATCTTTTTTGACAGGTAATTCTTACCCGAATTTACATTTTGCGGCCTCGCAGAACGAATAGGTTTATTTTCAGCTCTTTTTGAATTACATAGACTTATGATTTTTAATAAACTCGAAAAAAATTTAAAAAGATTAAAACCTTGGGCCGATCGTGCAAAAATTGAAGTCTATAGACTTTATGATAAGGATATTCCTGAATTTCCATTTTTAGTTGATGTGTATAAGGATTATGTTGTCGTATTCGATAAAACCGAAGATATCGACTATGGAAAAAATAAAGACATCGAAGTCGTCGCTGCTGTAAAAAAATTATTTCAATTGAATGATGAATCTGCCGTACAAAAAATCGTTCTTAAAAAACGTGAACGCCAAAAAGGTCTGAATCAATACCAAAAACTCGAAGACAAAAACGAAAAAATTGTTGTCCTTGAAAACGGAATCTCTGTTTTAGTCAATTTGTGGGATTATTTAGACACCGGGCTTTTTATTGACCACAGACCACTTCGTTATTTTTTCTTGAAAAATTCAAAGCAAAAAAAGTTTCTTAATTTATTTTGCTACACAGGCGTTGTCTCGTTAATGGCCGCCATCGGCGGAGCCGAAACTGTCAGTGTCGATCTGTCGGATAAATATCTGGATTGGGCTCAAGAAAATTTTGCCCTGAATGATTTAGACACTACGAAACACAGATTTGTCGAACAAGACGTTTTGCAATTTATTGAACATGCTTCAAGCTGGGCTGATTACAAACAATCGTTTGATATGATTTTTTTAGACCCACCCACATTTTCAAATTCAAAAAGCATGATCGACAGTTTTGAAGTCGAACGCGACCAAAAAAAGTTGATTTTGAATACATTAAAATTTTTAAAACCAACTGGAACACTTTATTTTTCAACGAATAAGCGAAAGTTTAAATTAGATCCGTCCATCGAATCTGAATTTTCTGTTAAAAACACAACAGAAAAAACAATTCCCCAAGATTGCCATGACCAAAAAATTCATCAGTCCTATGAAATAAAATTTAATTAAATTCTGAATTATAACGATTTTGAATCATTAAAAAAATATCCGCATCAGACATCCCGATAGGATCACCATTCATTTGTTTGAATAATTTTTTATTCATTTTTAGGTCAATATCTGTACTGCTGGATGGTGACGAATTTAAATTGTTGGCTCTTTCTGAAATATCATCCTGACCGCCACTACCATTTCGTGATTTAGAATTTAATCCTCGAGGCGTGATGCCACGCGGATCAATTTTGAATTGATTAAAAACCTGCCCGACTTTACTTGATGTAACAGTAGCGATCTGTCGGATTGTTTTATCTGAAAAACCCAATTCTTTCATTTTTTTCGGATCAACCATCATTTCAAGTGTTATTTTTTTTGATCCATTTTTCATTTTATAATCAACAGATCCGTCTGCATTTAATTTAATGGCTTCAAAAAATAATTTGGGATTATTGCAGTTGCGATCATTCGTTGAACCACATTTATATAGCGGTGTTTGTTTTTTAAAACTGGTGTTGAAATCAAATTGATCCATCATTTTACATTCTGGGGCGGCTGATGACTTACAAGCGCCATCGTCATCATACCAAGATGGCTGGGGAGTAAATTGATCCAGCGGTGAAATTTCGCCTTTACAATCTTTGTGTTCGCTTGAAAGTTGATTGAATGCAGTACACGCCTGCATCGCCGAAGTTCGATGTTCTTGAGCTTGTTTGTTCGATTTAAAATTGAGCATTGTTAACATTGCAGCTTCTGCATTTAAAGATTCCGCATCATCACAGCAACCACCGGGGCAACTGACGCCACATTCTGAACCGTGGCCATAGGCAATAATGGCTTGCTTACCCAGAACAGCAGCGGCCATCGAATATTTTTCGTGGCCGTACATATTTTTCTTTTGAACTTCTTCTAATGAGGCCGTTGCTTCGAGGTGGTCTAGATGCGCAAGATCTGAATTTTCACTTGCAAACAAACCTAGGCAAAAAAAGACAACGCAACTACTGATTAAAATCCTCAAAAAAAAAATCGAACTATTTTGCATCTTTAGATAATGACTCATTATATTTCTTTGCGGCAGCCAAATCGTCTTGATATTTTTTTTCTCGTTCAGCGTCAACCTTAGCATCGTCTTCTGCTGTGAATGCTACGGCACGCTTGGCATCATAGTCATACATTCCTGCCGGAGGTTGCGCAGAGTCAAGGCGAGCACATTTATTGGTGTAGCCACATTCAGTAAATTCGTTACCCAAAGTAGCTCGTTCGCAAGCCTTTGCTCCACCATTCGAAATACAAATTCCCTCAACAGGAACTTTTTTAATAACAACATAACCATAAGCACGTTTTGGAATCGGAACGACTTTGCCTAAACTTTTTGGATCTAAAGATTTATTTTTCTTAATTTGTTCATCCAACGCTTCTTGCGTCGCATTTGAAGGCATACACGTAACAGTTCGATCACCGAAAGACATACTTTGGCCGATATTTTTATCGCTGCAACCGCCAGATGGTTCAAAAGAATTGTGATCAAAATAACAATCACTTCCATACATCATGCGATTTGGCTGACACCAACTGTATGTCACGGGTCTTGGAGCGGCATTGTCATCACATGGCCCAGGCCCAACGCAAACGCCTCCACCACCAAACGAAGCTGTCGGACCCGCAGTAATTTTTCCAGCACCAAGAACTCCCGCTGCCGACTTGGCCAAATTTGCTTTTGCTTCAGCTTCTTTTTTTGCAACTTCTGCCAATCTATTTTGTTCGGCAAATTGTGCAGCTGCTACTGATGTTGCATTTTTTATGTTATCTTCTTGTTGTTTTTTTTGACCAATCAAATTTTGATTGTTGTCTTCGATACAAAAATCCTTTGCGTACTTCACAAGTGGGGCTCTGACAACGTCAGACTTACAGCTTAATTTAATAATGAGTGGTTTTTTCGTTTGAATAGATTCTTGATCTAATACTAGGCATTTTTCATTTTCCAAGACCCATTGACTCTTTTTATCGTCAGGAATTTTACACTGTGACTTAATAGCTTGATCAAAGAAAGCTACACGCTGTTGAATTGTAAACTTTGGTTCATTTTCAGCAGACAATAAAACTTGAGGAGCCGCCAAACAAAGCAAGCACGACACCAAAAAACGTACGATAGATTTCATAAACACCCCTGACTTAAAAATATCATATTTCATCTGGTTCAGTTAGAAAACTTTTTACGATATCAATTTAAGACACTTATCGACTCAAAAAAAGATGAAAAACAGTTGAAATCAAGATCGATTAGCCCTATTTTCACGCTTCAAACAATCTCAAAAATGAAAAGGGTGTGAAACAAATGAAAGCACTTGGCCGACACATATTAGTTGAATTCATGAACTGCAAAGCTGACGTTTTAAATGACGTTGTACAAATCGAAAAAGCCATGGTCGAAGCGGCACAAACTGCGGGCGCCACAGTGATCAATTCAACCTTTCACCATTTTTCGCCGTACGGTGTTTCTGGTGTTGTTGTTATCCAAGAAAGTCATTTAGCCATTCACACTTGGCCTGAATATCGTTATGCCGCTGTCGATTTATTTACATGCGGTGATTCCGTTGACCCTTGGGTGTCGTTTGAATTTTTGAAAAAAGCTTTTGATGCTTCGTATTCTGCTCTTGAAATGAATCGCGGATCTACGCACGTCATGAAAAAAGGAACTTCACTGCAAGTGAAACCCAACGATGCAGAAAATTATGATCCAGCAAAAGGTTATAAAATTAATCGTAACGTCTGGTTCACTGACAAAGATGAAAACCAAGCTTTATCACTTCGTTATACAGGTGATATTTTATTCGATGAAAAATCTGAATTTCAGCGCGTTCGTATTTTAGAATCTTATGCCTACGGAAAAATGTTAACGATTGATGACATGGTGATGTGTACCGAAAAAGACGAATCACATTACCACGAAATGATCACTCACCCTGCTGTTCAAGCATTTCAATCTGTCAGCGGTCCGTTGAAAAATGCTTTGGTCATCGGCGGCGGTGACGGTGGAACAATTCGTGAATTATTTAAATACAACACTGTTGAAAAAATCACGATGGTCGAAATTGACGAAGCTGTTGTACGCGCGTGTAAATTACATTTGCCAACGATTGCTCGTGAATTTTCGAATCCAAAATTAAATTTAATTATTGGCGACGGAATCGCATACGCCAAAGATGCTGCTACTAAATCCACTGAACAGTTCGATATTATTATTGTTGATGGTTCAGATCCTGCAGGACCTGCCGAGGGTTTATTTACAAAATCGTTTTATGAAAATTGCATGAAATCATTAAAGCCCAACGGAGTGTTGATCACACAAGGTGAATCACCGATGTTTCACGCAAAAACATTTGTTGAACTGAATCATTGTTTAAAATCAGTTTTCGGCCCTACCAGCGTTCACACATTATTATTTCATGCGACAACATATCCATCAGGCATGTGGTCATTGCAAATGGCTGTCAAAGGTCAGTATCACCCGACCAAAGACATCAAACCTGACCAAATCGCTGCAAGCGTTGCTGGTAAATCTTTACGTTACTACAACGAAGATCTGCACAGCGCCGCGTTTAGCCTACCGACTTTTGTGAAAGAAATGATAGCCTCTAAATAATTGTTCAACACTTTAACAAGGAGATTTTTTTATGTTTAAATTACCACAATTACCTTACGCAAAAACTGCATTGGCTCCGTTTTTAAACGAAGAGCAAATGAATTTTCATTACGACAAACACCATAATGCCTACATCGTTAATTTAAACAAATTTATCGAAACCGATTCAACACTGGCTGGAAAGTCATTAGAAGAAATCGTTCTGTCTTCGACAGGTGGTATTTTTAATAATGCGGCTCAGATTTGGAATCATACTTTTTATTGGTTAAACATTGCTCCTGCGGGCCAAGGCGCACAACCATCTGCTGAATTATCTGCAGCCATCACAAAAGATTTCGGAAGCCTTGATGAATTAAAAGCAAAATTTGTTGATGGCGGAATGAAAACATTTGGTTCTGGATGGATCTGGTTATGTACTGATGCCGCTGGCAAATTGTCATTGGTATCAACTTCGAATGCAGCTGTACCATTCACTAATAACGGTCCCGTACCATTGATGGTGGCTGACGTTTGGGAACACGCATATTATGTTGATTACCGCAATGCTCGTCAAAAATATTTGGAAATGTTCTGGTCACAAATTAACTGGACATTCGTTTCTGAAAATTTTGCATCTAAAAAAGTTCGCGATTTAACTAAATCGATGATTTAGTTTTTTTACATCAAAAGATTATAAACCAGCCCCACCTGATAAACAGAGTTTTCAAAATACGAATTCTCTGTTGAAAATTGAAAATCAAATTGTTTATTCAAATTTAAATTCAGTTTTGATTTCAAACGTAAATAGTCCGTATTTTTATTCAGTAAAAAATAACTGG
>CANBND010000162.1 GCA_947370945.1 Pseudobdellovibrionaceae bacterium
TTTGGCACCTCGATGTCGGCTCATCACATCCTGGGGCTGGAGCAGGTCCCAAGGGTTTAGCTGTTCGCTAATTAAAGTGGTACGCGAGCTGGGTTCAGAACGTCGTGAGACAGTTTGGTCCTTATCTTCTGTGGGCGTAAGAAATTTGAACAGATCTGTCCTTAGTACGAGAGGACCGGGATGGACGAACCTCTGGTGTTCCTGTTGTTCTGCCAAGAGCAATGCAGGGTAGCTATGTTCGGAATGGATAACCGCTGAAAGCATCTAAGCGGGAAGCCAACTGTAAGATAAGATTTCTCTGGGGCTTCGGCCCCCTAAAGACTCCTCGGAGACTACGAGGTTGATAGGCATAAGGTGTACGTACAGTAATGTATTCAGCTTATATGTACTAATAGGTCGTGAGGCTTTTTTAAAATAAATTTTTCTAGTCTAGACATAGTATCTATGTTGATGACAATTTTCGATTCTAACTTATTGCTAAAAATCAATTAAAACAATTTGCTGGTGTCTTTAGCAGAGAGGCCACACCTGATCCCATTCCGAACTCAGAAGTTAAGCTCTCTTGCGGCGATGGTATTGCACGAGTGATCGTGTGAGAGAGTAGCGCGATGCCAGCTCCTATTTATGCAACCCACTTAGTTTTTGGCTAGGTGGGTTTTTTTTTGTCACACTGTCATCTATTTTGACAGCACATGCTTCCCTAATGAATTTAGATCAACTTTTACGAACATAATTTAGGCATTGGTATTGATATGTATTTGTTAGAGGTGTTTATGCACAAATCTATATATACTAGTATCATGTTTTCATTATCTGTCGTTTTTGGAGCTGTTATAGCTTGTTCGCCGACTAAGTTTAATTCTTACGATACTAATCCACAAAATGCTGTAGTTCGATCGAGTTCAAATTGTCCTGAAATTTCACCGGGCCAATTTAAATGCACAGATGCTTTTAAAGTTGGAGCTGGAAAAGTTGATATTCTTTTTGTTGATGACAATTCCGCATCTATGTCGGACACACAAAAAAAAATAGCAGCTAAATTTGGTGGATTTATTGAAAATTTAGACTCCAAAGAAATTGACTATCAAATTTCAGTAACAACCACAGATCTTTCTGCTGTTCAAAAGTCTCCGCTATTAACTTTTGGTAACGGTTCGAATATTTTAACTAAAAGCGATTCTAACAGAGTAGGTTTATTTAATGCAGCTATTGCAAGACCTGAGACTATTGCATGCGAGAATTTTATAAAATCTGCATTTTATACATATGGAGCCTCATTTAATACTACGAATTACTACAGCCAAAATTATTATAACAATTGTGCATCAAATGATGAGCGCGGTTTATTTACTGCGAACTTGGCAATATCAAACAATGCGAGTAGCGCACTACGTGCCGATGCTAATTTAAATGTAATTTTAATTTCGAACGAAGATGTTCGAAGCGGTATGTATGGATCAGATGCAAGATTTGCATTAGAAGAAAAAGATAAGGCCATTACATTCACTTCTATGATGTCTTCGGTTTATCCAGGTAAATACTGGGAATTTCATTCAATTATTACAAAAGACACATCTTGTGCAACATCGCAACAATTGTCATTTGTAGATAATTCAAACAATCCTATCAGAGATGCAAATGGTAACTATGCGATTGGTGCAAATTTAGGTTCAGAATATGCGGCACTATCTGCATCTGCGTCGACAGATGTTGATGGGAACCCGTCGCCTCGCGGTCAGATTTTAAGTATTTGTAACAATGATTACACGATGTATTTTAATAATATTGCAGCTCGAATATCTCAAGCGGCTAGATTGATGACATTAAAATGCACACCAACAAGCGCGCCGATAGTTGTTCGCACAAATAATGTTAGTCAAACAGTTCCGTATCAATGGCAAGGTGATAAAATTTTATTTCAAGCGGGCTCAGAGGGGGTTCCTGTTTCTGTTTCATACCAGTGCCAAGTACAAAATGCTCATTAGAAGAAATTAAGTCGTGGTTTTTAATTTTAAACTTAGTTCGCTTACTATTTTTTATAAATGTAATTCGCCCGGAAGGCGTTTTATTATGAGACACCGCTGTAGGTTATTATATTTTATAGGTTTAAATGTAAAATAAATAGATTAATAAAAAAATTTGAAAAAGCTGCAAGTTTTCAATTAAAAAAGCCGATACAGCAATATGGGCATGGTAGATAGATATAAAAAATCAGGCGGTTTTGTTCAGCTGTTACAGGTTATTGAAACTTGTGGAGCAAAAAAGCAAGAACAATTTATGAATATTATTTCTGAAGAAACTCCTGCATGGGCAGCTGCGCTTCAGAAAAAAATGCTGACATTTGAAAAAATTATTTCGTGGAACCAAGAGACCTTGTTAGAGATAATTGCCAATGTAAACTCTTTGGCCTTTGTGACTGCTCTGAAATCATTATCAGCAGATAAGTACAATTCGTTCTGTGAAAAATTGTCTTCGCAGGAGCGTAGAAAAATAGAAACTCAGTATAAAGAAATAAGTTCTGATCAGAACCAGGTTTCGTCTTGTGTAATGAAGGTGGTCTCTGAAACACGTGGATTGTTTATCAACGGAGTTTTGAAATTTGACAAAGTAGATATCGGTTTATCAATACCAGAAAATATAGAGTCACAATTGAATGAAGGGGGCGCTTCTGCGAACATCTCGTCATCAGAATTAGTGCACGCGAGTGAGTCTGCTGTAGTTCAATCAATAGGCGCCACGGCTTCACTGGGGTCTGTTGATTTCGAACAGCTTAAGAAAAAATATGTAGAAATTAATCAACAGTTGCACCTTTTGAAAAAAGAAAATGTCGTTATGCGAGAAAAGCTAGATCGCATTAAAAAAATTGCCTAAATTTTGGATATCCGCAAAAGATAAGTTAAATTTCAATTGCGCCTTGACGAACTTGTCTGTGTGCATCTATTCTTCCATGCAGTCGGGGCGTAGCGCAGTCTGGTAGCGCATCTGGTTTGGGACCAGAGGGTCGTAGGTTCGAATCCTATCGCCCCGACCAATTTCTAAATATCACCAATAAATATCAAATCAAAATTAATTTTACTGTTCAAAGCTCGTGAGCTTTGTATCATGTATGATATGGCAAGCTTAGACGATATTATCCAAAAAATTCCGAGGCCAATTTTGGTAGTCGGCATTTTAGTGCTAGCTCTGGGTTTGATAATTTCACAAAATCCGTTGCAAGACGGATGTGATGTTCAGATGACTAATTTCGGCCGAGTCGTTCGGGGTATTTTAGCCGGCTACAAAACTCAAAAAAAATTAACTCAGTTTGCTCAAATTGAAAATTTTAAAAATTTATGCCGAGAAGGTAACAGCCAGGGTTCGTGTGAAAACTATTACCTGGCTTTGAAAAAAATAACTGACGGTTTAAAAATGGTCGACGATAAATGTGTACCAAAATTGATAGAAAATTATGAAAATTTGAATAAAATTCTTTCGAACGCGATACAAATTATGGCATTAAATGCATGGGGAGAAAAACCTCCCGCAAGTGTCAGCGAGCGCTTGGGTTGGCTGTCTGAGTCTCAGATTTTTACATTCTGCAGACTAAAAACTCAACTTGTTCGAATATACACAGATGAGGAATACAAAAAAATGCGTGCAAGAACATACGTTGAATTTCCAGATGTTTGGCCTGAGTCGATTGCACTTTCGCAAAGAGCAGAGATACCTCGTCCAACAGTTTTGAAGTCAGCTGCGAATCCCAAAGGAACGTTGGCTGAAGACGAAATTTTTAAACGAAGTTTGTTTTCTTTACGTTGTGATTTGTATTTGTAATTTTGATCCAGACAACTATTACAAGCTGGCCAATGTAATAAATTGCCAAGCAAGTTGTTCATTTTTATTTGTAAGTTGTGTTTTTCCGATAAAATAAAAATTTTCTTCAGATTTGTTTTTTATTAAAATGTAGTCGTTATTTTTTGGCTCAATTGTCCAGTCATTTGGACATAGTCCAAATTGTGAGAGACCTGATTTTAATTGTGAATAGCATGTTGTTTTGGTTTCGTTTACGGCTTTCATATTTCCCCTATGTTTAGTGTACATGTTTGTTTCAGTCGAAAACATGTATTGCAAACAGAGTGGCCTAAATTGTAGTCGTTAAAGCGAATATATAAGTTTTGGTTTTTTTATGTCTCAGTTTAAAGAATTTAAATATTTAAATTAAGAATTTTCTGAAGAGTATTCGCATTTTTATGAGCAGAGTTGAAATTCATTTTCGACAACGAAAAAAAGAGGAAGGCTTTAAACCTTCCTCTTTAAGGGAATATGACAACAACCAGTGCTATATTTAAATCTAGTATTCGAAAGGAGCTGGGCTGATTAACTCAGCTTTTCCAAACGTATCATAAGCATCAGTACCATTAGGTAATAAACCCAATGTACGTGCTTTCTTGACCGCGCCAGAAACTTTTTTCTGTTGGTTCAAGCTTAACTTCGAAATACGAGCTGGAGTGATCTTGCCACCGTCGCTGATAAATCGTGTTAAAGATGAAGGATCTTTATAGTCGAAAACATGATCGCCAGAATATTCTGTGCGATATTTGCTACGAACTGATTTACGATTGTTGTCTTTGTTTCCGTCTTTAGTATCTTTTTCCATTTAAACCTCTTGCCAATTAAAGAATATCTGAATATACCATAATGCTCGTAATTGGAAGAATTATTATTAAGTTATAAAGATTAAGTCTTAAGGAGATTTCATGAGTCGTTGTGAATTAACTGGCAAAGGTCCAGTAGTAAAAAATTTAGTGAGTCACTCAAATATCAAAACTAAATCAACGGCTATGCCGAATGTTCAAAGAAAACGTATATTTAGCAAAACGCTAAATTCTATGGTGCGTCTTTATATGGCAACAAGCACATTGCGTGATCTTGAACATACTGGTGGATTTGATCAATTTATTTTAAGTCAGCCAGAAAAAACTATGTCGCAACGAGCATTAGACATCAAAGGTCGCATTCGTCGTCGCATGAACAAGTCAGCAAAAAAATCTGCTGCAGCAAAGAAAGCGTAGGATCTTATGCATAAATTAAGAATTAAAAAAGGCGACAAAGTTCAAGTTATCGCGGGTCAAGACAAAGGTAAAAAAGGTTCAGTTTTAGCTGTAAATCCAACAGCAATGAAAATTAAAATTGAAGGCGTTAAAGTCATGACTCATTATGATAAAAAAGACGGTCTTTTAAAAAAAGAAGGCTTCATTGATTATTCAAATGTAAAGCTTGTTGAAAAAGTTGTAGCTAAAGCTGCAAAAGAAAAAAAAGCGACTGTTAAAAAAACAGCAGCTAAGTCAAAATAATTTTTAAATTCAAAATTATGTTTTAAATTTAAAGTCTGGGAATAATATTCCCAGACTTTTTTATTTTTTCCACGAATGAACCCATAGGACGAACGAGTAGTTTTAGTCTGTGTTTGTTCAAATATATAAATTAGATATGACCTCTGACCGCGCGCAGTCGATCATTTTGGTATGACATCAAAATATTTGGTAATTATAGGCTTCCTTTTTTCTGCTCAGTTCATTTTTGCTGA
>CANBND010000163.1 GCA_947370945.1 Pseudobdellovibrionaceae bacterium
CAAGAAAAATCTCAACGTCTGGATTTTTTAAAATTTCAATTCAACGAATTCTCACAATTGGACTTTGATTTAGAATCTGATTTAAATCTTGAACAAGACATTAAAACATTAAAGAATTCCTCAAAGCTTGTGGGCTTTGCTGATTTATGTGATCAAGTTATTTATCAAGACGATGATTCAGTCTCTGCCAGACTGAAATCATTATTAAAAAAATCTGCCGAAATTGCAGCTGCTGATTCAAATGTCGCAGATAAAATTGCAAACCTGCAACAAGCACAAACCTTAATTGATGATGCCGTTTATGCGATCAGATCCTATGTACAAAAAATTGATGCCGATCCACAAGCTTTGGATGAAAAAGAATCCAGATTAAGTCAAATTCGTAAATTACAAAAAAAACACGGCGAAGATTTATCGGCGATGGTTCAATATTTTGAATCCATGCGTTCTGAAATTTCAAATCTTGAAAATTCAGATCAACATATTTTAGATCTGAAGAAAAAAGCCAGCCTGTTCGAATTAGAATTAAAAAAAATGGCTGAAGAACTTCATGCCGGTCGATTAAAATTTTCAAAAAAATTAGCCGGCAATGTAAATACGGAACTTGAAGACCTAAATATGAAAGGTGTTACATTCGATATTCAAATCGAAAAATTAAACGACCTATCACCTACAGGCCTCAGCGATATTGAATTCTTATCACAGACGTCACCCAAGGACCCCAAACGCCCGATTGCAAAGGTGGCCTCTGGTGGTGAATTGTCACGAATTTTATTGGCCTTGAAAAAATCAGTGGGCACGACAAACGGAAAAACGGAAATACCTCGCACCTATTTATTCGATGAAGTCGATACGGGAGTTTCAGGAACGACCGCCGAAAAAGTTGGCCGCAAACTCAAAGAAATTGCCAAAGGTCAGCAAGTGATTTGCGTGACCCATTTACCACAAGTTGCCGCTTGCGGTGATGTGCATTTTTCAATTCAAAAATCGACCCATAAAGATCAAGCGATTATGACTGTGGTCGAACTACCGCGCAAAGACCGCATCGATGAAATTGCCAGATTAATTTCAGGCGAAAAAATCTCAAAAACTTCGTTGGCCCATGCCGAGCAGTTGTTGAAAGAGAGCCAAATAGGCACCTAAATGTACCTATTTGGCTGAATTTTAAACGCCTAAATTCAGCCAAATAGGTATCGAAATCTTGCTATTTGGCTGAATTTAATGTTATCATAGAATAATGAGCAAGCCCATTTTAGGCCGAAATACAGAAAAAGAACTCTTAGATAAAATTTTAAAAAGATCAGAGTCCTCAATTTTAATTATTTATGGACGACGCAGGGTTGGTAAAACTTTTTTTATTGAAAACAGTTTAAAATCCAGAAATTTAATAAAAATCGAAGGTATTCAGGATTTATTAGATCATGATCAGATTAAGTCTGCTTTTCATCAGCTTAAAAAATACTTCAAAGATCCTCTTCTTGATAAAATTAATTCAAATTCATGGGATGATTTTTTCGAATATGTGGCAAACAAAACCAAAAAAGGTAAAGTCACTCTATATCTTGAAGAACTTCAATGGCTTGCGAATTATGATTCAAAACTATTGTCACATCTTAAATTTTGGTGGGACAATAGCTTCAGATTAAATCCAAATTTTTTATTAGTTCTTTGCGGATCATCTCCTTCATTTATGATTAACTCTGTTGTTAAATCGAAAGCGCTGTATAACAGATCACAATACGTGATGCCGATGAATCCATTTACATTGACTGAAACACGCGAATTTATGGGACCCAGATATTCTGGGCAAGAATTAATGGATATTTATTTATCCATTGGCGGTATTCCGGAATACCTCAAATACATCAAGGGCTCGGGTTCGGGGTATCAACAGCTTTGCGAAAATTCTTTTAAAAAAGCGGCTTTTTTCTTAGATGAATTTGAAAAAATATTTACCAGCTCATTAGCCTCTAATAAATATTATAAAAAAATAATTGAAACACTGGCACACAAAAAAATAATCGACCGCAATCAATTAAGCAAAGATTTAAAAATTCAATCTGGAGGATCGCTGAGTGATTTACTGACCGATCTGCAGCTGTGTGGTCTTGTTGACAAAGTAACTCCGTATAATTTGGGTGAACGCTCAACATTAAATCGCTATACGATCGCAGATAATTATTTACAGTTTTATTTTAAATTTATTTTGCCATCAAAATCAAAAATTCAAAAAAATGATTACCAAAAACAACCTCTGCGCGCTTTAAACTTAGACCATTATCGTAAATGGCTGGGCTTTTCATTTGAAAGATGGTGTCGTCAAAATAGTCAACTGATCGCAGAAATTTTAGGATTCGGAGCAGTTGAATATCAATCTGGCGCTTACTTTACGCGAAATCATCCCGAATTAAATTCACAAATCGATCTGCTTTTTGATCGCAAAGATCGAACAATTACAATTTGTGAAATCAAATATCAGCAGGCTCCGATTACAAAATCTGTCATCGTAGATTTTGAGCACAAAATTGAAAGTTTAAATTTGAAAAAATCACAGACGATTCAAAAAGTTTTAATTACGGCGTCCGAACCTGATCTATCACTGAAGAAAATGCATTATTTTGATCGCGTAATTATGCTGTCGGATTTGATGGAAATTAAAAATTAAACTAATTTTTTAATTTTACAAAATTCAGTAAATGGCAAAACATGAATATTTTTGTTTGAATATTTCAACTTCCCCAAATGCACCTGATAAAATTCAGGGATAGGTGTTCTTTCAGAAAAATATTGCAGATGTGTTGAAATATTTTTTTCACCCGATTTAAACTCGACAGCAAAAATTGGTTTTTTATCTTTCAGTACAACAAAGTCAACCTCTCTGAGGTCTACATCGCGAATAAACCGAAGTTCCATTTTGGACCCTTCGGTATCTTCTAAGCAATGGCAATATTTTAACAAATGTGATGCAACTAAATTTTCAAACCGTGCACCCGAAGATTCAATTTGCGCCCAATCCCACAAATAAAGCTTGTTTGACTTTTTTACAGCTCGAATTTTTGGAGGACCGTATGATAAAATACGATAACAAAAATAAACAGATTCTAAAACATCCAACTAACGAGATATTGTATTGGCCCACCAATAAAAACAAACTTGCTCTTTAAATCTTTTAAAATTGGAGCTTTCAATACACGAGTAAAATTCAGTCAACTGAACTTTACTCGTGTATTGAAATTGATCATCTTAATTCTGTCCAAGCTATATTACAGCCAACATATTTATAGGTATCACCATTCGGAACAACCATGGTCATGCCAGCATTGTTATTATAATCGCCTCCAGCTCCGGCCATTACAACTCCATTAATATAAAAAGAAGTACCTGACCACGGGCAATTCGCTGAAATCCGAACAAGAATTGGTTTTCCAGTATTGTTCGTATAAGTAACACCTGACGATCTACTTGTAGTTACGTTTTGCCAAGTTTGCCCAACACCCAGGCCACTTCCGCCACCCATCGTCTGCCAACTGGTACCATTACAAAATTCCATATTTTTAATTATTGAATTATATCTCTGAGAACCTTCATTTGCCCCAGCACATGCTGCTCCTGCATTTGAAATTTTAATATCACCTGCAATATCCAGTTTACTCTGGGGATCATTCACACCAACGCCAACGTTTCCGCCACTAAAATAAATATCCGACGGATTCGTTGCTGTCTTCCAAAATCCGTCCGTCGCTTTACCTAATGAAATACAATCCGTGATATTACCCGCACCATCGCGTGTGATTTTTAAGGTAATAATATCAGGATTAATTTCTTTCACAGAAGCTGTATCACCCACTTTTGATAATTTAATTTTTAAATCAGCCACGCCTGATGTTGTTGAGCCAGAATCCGCAACCCAATTATTTATTTTAAATTCTGTAAAAGTTAATAGACCTGATTTATCTTTTGTATTTATCGCATATTTTACAGCACCTGGAGGAGCTGATCCATCTTTGATTTGCGTGACTGTAAAGCCAGTTTGTGGATTGTTGCCTGCTGCTGCAAATGAATTTTTACACGCGACATTGTCGTTTAATAAATTTCGAACTTCAGAAGTAATTTCTCGCTGTTGATCTTTCGCTTGAATGCCCTTTTGTTGCTTCATCGCTCCCGTTAACATTCCGCTGATACCGACAGCCATGATCCCCACAAGGCCGATTGCTATCAATACTTCGACAATGCCAAATGCATTTTCAGGTTTAATATAATAATTATTTTTCATCTTTATGAATATCGAATAATTTTTTTGACTTAAAAAAAGTATTCAGCTCATTGACAAAAGATTGAAAATAATCATTTTTTCTGATTTTGAATTCTTTCATTTGAAATTCCGGATCAGTATTTTGATTTAATTTTTTAAAATGATTTTCGATATTATATATAGGGCCACAAATTCGGTGCGAAAATGACCTGAAAAAATAGAGACCAAAAACAAATGAGACTAAAAAATGAATCGTAGTAAATACAAAGATTAAAAATGGATTCACTTGATAAAATTGTATGATCTCTAATGCGATCTGATTTGCATTTGTATTTTTCAACTGTAAAATTAAAATACAGGCAAATGCCATCACGGAAACCGCTAAACAAACAAACCAAAATAAAACTAAAAATTTAATGTAACCAGATTGAACTTCTTTATTAATCCAATATTTTGTACGTCTATTCATACATATACAGAATCAGTTCTTCTGACATAAATCAATTTGAATTGATCTGACCTCGACGTGAGTAGGGAAAAAACTTTTTGAACGACTCGAAGTCATATCCTCCATAATTTGAATATTCCTATTTACTAAACTCTCGATAAATAATGATGTGGAACAAATATATTTCGAATACGAAAGGCATAGGGCGAATCTCGCGAAACTAGAAATTTTGAATTTTGAATTTTGAAAATCTGAAACAAAAAATGGATCTTTCAAAAAAGTAGTATTCATTAACCAGTACGGAATTTCTAAATTTAAACCTAAGCAAAGTTGATGCGTTGTCGCTTCGAATAATTTTGAAATAGGATCACTATCTGCTATTTGATCTTTAGTCACATCTGTAAGCATACAATAAACTTAGTTTATTTCTACAAGACCTCTGTCTAGTAAAAATCAAATATTTGAATCCATAGTTTTTTTAAGTCAAAATGAAAATATTGAATTCATTTTTCAAACAAGGATGTTTATGAACTTAAAAAATATTTCTGTAATTTTAACATGTGCACTATTTTTATTGGCTTCAAATTCTGAAGCGGCAAAAAAACGTGGAGGCAAAGGTGTTTTTGGCGGAGGATCGTTGTCGTTAGGTTTTGGAATCGGTTTTGCAACGGCTGACCAAACTGGAATTAACGATATTATTAAAAATGCAAAGGCTGCCAATCAGGCCACAACTTCAGAATTAAGTTCTGCGATGGAATACAGTCTGCAACCGACATTTACCTTTTCAAATGGATTAGTCGCACTTCAATTACGACCAACCTATTTTAC
>CANBND010000164.1 GCA_947370945.1 Pseudobdellovibrionaceae bacterium
AAAGCGGTGACAGTAACAAATAATGAAGTCGATATTTTATTAGTTGTTGATGATTCGAATTCAATGGCTCCTGAAAATACGCACCTTGCACAAAAGCTTCAAGGCTTCGTTAATGATTTAGGTGCTTCAAATATCAATTGGCAAATGTGTGTGACAGTCACTCGCGCGCAGGATGTGAATGGTAACGGAGTGCTATACTGGGGAGCTTCAAGAAATTGGGTAAATTATTTAGCTAGCCCTGCTTGGGTTTTAAAATTAGGAGCCACAGATCCGTATTCAATTTTTACTCGTACAATTTCTGAAATCGGTGCGGGTTGGGCAGGAACAGATGACGAGCGTGCGATCAAAGCTGCATTCTGGCATACTGAATATTCTCAATACAATTCATGCTATCGTCCAGAGGCTTCGTTATCAGTGATCTTTTTATCTGATGAAGATGAACGTTCAGTTGGTGGCGATTCGGCGCAAGCTTATTACAGCGGAGAATTAAAACCACTTGAAGCTGACGATTTACCACAGTCGTACGTAAATAAAGTAAAGCAAAAATTTGGTAACGATAAACGTTTTTCAGTAAATTCAATTGTTGTGAAACCGAATGACACAACATGTATAGCGGCACAAGATGCGGGCGGAGCAAAAAGTCATTACGGTTATAAATACAATGAATTGTCGCAGTTGACGGGCGGATACACAGGCAGTATTTGTGCCGCGGATTATTCACAAAATTTAAAT
Organism: Pseudobdellovibrionaceae bacterium; assembly: GCA_947370945.1. Classification (GTDB taxonomy): domain Bacteria; phylum Bdellovibrionota; class Bdellovibrionia; order Bdellovibrionales; family Bdellovibrionaceae; genus Pseudobdellovibrio. Next base: position 733 of record CANBND010000164.1, read on the forward strand.
TATTTCAAAGATCGCATCGTCCGCGATTTATCATCTGTGAATTTAGAATGTGCTCCGGTCGGAAATATTGCCGTCAACATCACGCCATCAATGGGCGCAGTCGGTACACAAGTTGTTAATAATACATTGGTATTTACGCCGACAATTCCTGCGGGCAGAACTGTACAAGTTGATTACGAGTGTCCGCTGAATTAATCTCTACGAAGCTATTGGATCAGCAACGTCAATCGCAGAAATATAAATGGTCTCGGGATCGATATCTAAACAATTTGTTGGGTCGAATTTTCCGCTGAGATCCCAAGATAAAGTTCCGTTCATTACGCAGCATTTATTTACAAAATCTAATGAATTTGAAATTTGCGAGAAAACACCTTTGTTTAAAAAGGGAGTTACATCAAATAACTTAATTTTATCATCTGAAAAATAGCAGTAAACTTTAAAATCATATGTTGGAATAACTTGGATAATTTTTTTTAACATATATTAAGATTCCTATTTCAGTGGTTCAATTTGAAGTATTGAGCCCATATTTCGTGCGGAACTCCAATTTTCTAAAAGTTCTAATTTATGAATTTCGGTCCACGCAGAAACAAGTTTAAGCTGCTTGATTGGAAAGTGCCCTTTGATAACTGTGCCATCTTCAATATTGATTAAAACTTTATAAGCGCCATATTCAGCGTGAAAATGTTTTGGATAATGTTCTGCCCAGTACATATAAATTTTGATTCCAAAAAACTGACTGACCAGAGGCATTTTTTATCTCGCGCTGTCTTTGATGAACGTCGTTAAATAATGACGAACTAAAAATGGAATTTGAAAACTTTGGTTTTTAAAATTCCAAATCACTTCTTCGAATGCGCCCCATTTGGCTTCAAGCAATTGTTCATCCATAACGATGGTGACTTTTTCACCGGCACCGTTAGGTTGTGGGATCGACATATTACCGACGAAGTGAAAACGAATGCTGATTACGCCTGCAGCCTTGATTGAAAAAATCATTTTGTAGCCGTTGCGAAAAATCATAAAATCAGAATGTGTTTTTGCAATGCCGTAAATTTTAATGCGGCCTAAAACTGAAGGTTTCATTTCGTTAAAACCCGCAGCACATTCAGCGAATTCATTTTTTAATTTTAATAAAAACTGAATGGATTCGTTCACCAAAATTCTTTGCGTGTCTAAACCCAAATTCATATCAATCATGACCGATTTTTCAATTTGTTCATCGGCAGCAACCAGTTCGCGAATCCATGTGTTCGCGTTCACAGATTGGTTCTGCTGATTTGAATTCATTGAATGATTATTAAACTGAGTCTCCATGGGCACCTCTTTAGTCTAGTTTCCAAATGACACGACAGGTTGTCAAGAAGGTTAGTGTGAAGTCAGATCATTTTAGATGATTAAGCATGTAATAAGGTAAATATTTAAGTTGGGTTTTCTTACTGTTCATCAGTTCTGTTTTAAAGGGTTGATCGCAGACAATAACAGCCTGTTTGGATTTTTTTTCAGCGCAAAATAGGCCTAAGCTTTTTTTGCGTCCGTCTGAGCCTTTTTTGATTTCTATGGGAAGTACTTTGTCGTCATTTTCAATCAGTAAATCGACCTCGGCTTGGGCTGATTTTTCTTCGCGTCGCCAATAAAATAAATTTGGTGATGAATGGTCATCTGTTGCTGATAAAATTTCTTGAGCGACAATATTTTCACAAAGTCCGCCATTTGAATATATGTCGGTTAATGAATGTTCATTTAATCTGTGCCCTAAAATTCGATGACATAATCCTGTATCAAAAAAAAATGATTTAAATAAATTTTCTTTGATTTCAGCCTGTAAGGGCACAGCATTCCCTGAAGAATGATTTGCTTTGTACGCCAATCCGGCATCGCATAGTAAGTTCAGACCATTTTGCAGATCACGGCTTCGGGTTTCGGCGGAGGCTCGGTTGAAAATAAATTTTTCGCCGAGTTGTTGTGGTATTGAATCGAAAACAAGTTTTATATATTGAACTTCGGCACGCGTTGCATATTTATTAAAATCACTTCTGAAGTTGGCGACTAAATTTTGCTGAATATTTTGAGCCTCTGTATAGTCATTCGTTTCTAAATATGTTTTAATGACTGCGGGCATTCCGCCCAGCAAGCTATATTTTTTAAATTCTGACATAATTTTTTTGTGTAAAGGCATATCCAGTGTTGTTGGTTTATTTTGAATAATTTCTAAAAATGATTTTTGATTTGCAGCCTCAAGATATTCAGTAAAGCTGAACGGAAATAAATGCATAAAATCAACACGACCAACAGGGAATGAAATGTCTTTCAGCGCGAATTCAATCAGAGATCCTGCTGCGATCACATGTAAATCGGGCATTTTTTCTTTGAAGTAACGTAATGAAATTAAAGCATCTTTAGATTCTTGAATTTCATCAATGAAAAAGAGTGTTGTTTTTGCTTTGATACGACAATTTAAATAGGCTTGAATTTTTTGAATCAGCTGATCGGGCTGTCCGCGATGCTGTTCAAAGTAAGTGATCAGTTCTGGGGTTTCGTCCAAATTAATTTCAACAAAATTTTCAAAGGATTTACCAAGCTCTCTGATGAGCCATGTTTTTCCGATTTGGCGTGCTCCACGCAACAAAAGGGGCTTTCTATTTTTAGAAGCCTTCCATTTTAAAAGATTTGAAATTTTATGCCTTTTCAAGACAACCTCTATATTTGTATAATAACCAAAAATTGGCTAAAATACAAACATAAAATAACCAAAAATTGGCTATTTTACAAGGTTAATTGGGTTTTGACGATTTAAAACCCACCTAATTGTAAACTCAACCCCATTTGGGCATATTTACCACCGTAGGCCGGCGAGAATGGCAAATAATATCCGAATACAATTTGCAACGGCAGAAAGTATCCGACGGTTGTGCTGATGCGTGCTTCAAGTCCGGCACTCCAGAACTGGTCCGATAATTTCAGTGGCGTTAACGCATCAAATTCGTCAATGCCAAAACCTTTTGTGGCGATACCATCGACAACAACTGCACCAGTTAATGTTTTAATAAAAAATGGATTTGTTCCTGATCCGCCATTAATTTCACGAATTGGAAAGCGATATTCACCCGTTGCAGTGAACAGCTGTGAACCAAAAAATTGCCCAGCTTTGTAACCGCGCGCTGCAAACTGTGGAACTAATCCATCAGCAGCGATTGGAAATTGGGTGTTGCTAGTTCCAAAGCGCGAACTGACATCTTCAAATGTATAAAGGCCGTCGATTTTAAACATCAACGAATGATCTTCGGGTAGCCATTTCGAGAAATAACCTGTCATTGATCCTAGAATTTGTGAATAATCACCTAAACTAGCTCCTAAATCTTTTTGTGCTTTTAAATTTTCATAACGTAAGGCGATGCCATAGCCCGACATTGGGTAATATTGAAAAACTTTTTGCTCGAATGTTTTGTAACTGGTTTGTAAATATCCGCCAGCATGTTCAGTTGCCAAAAAATCATCATCAATTTTATTGTATACCGCACCTAAATTTAAAATTAAATTCTCGCTGATATTAAATACGTCAGGTAAAATTCCCAACGTGTACGAATTTTTTTGCAGTGTTGTGGTCGTCGTCGTTCCAAAAATTTGTTGCGTTTGAATGGCGGCGGCTGCAATTTGCGATTCGTAAACAGAATTTAAATATGAAAAATTGAACCCGCCTTTTTGTAAATAAGAATCGTAATTTATGGATGCTTGATAGACGTGAAAACTTAATGGATCTTGTCCAGCTGTTTGAATTTGCGCAAAGATACCTTTATTTGAAGTGCTTGATGATAAAAATGGAATCCAGTAATGTGGCAAAATTTTTGGCCATACTGAATAATCTTCATCAGTGGTTTCAGGATTTTGTAAAGTGGGCTCTGTAAATTTATAGCGGGCTGCGATTTCATTTCCAATGACAGGTAAGGCAATTTTTTTATCTGCGGCAGTTCTTAGTTCGATTTCTTGTACTTTTGTACCAGCGCTAATCACAGTTGAAAATATTTTATCATCTGCGACGTCAAAACTAAGCGAACCTGTTAGCATGTGTGTTTCGGCCGCTGGGTTATTAAAAATATTTTTTGCTAAATCTGAACTGTAAATATTAGAAACACCATTGTCTGTGCTGGTCCAATAAATTTTAGAATTGTTTTTTTTAATGAATCGAATTTGTTTGTGCGCAGTATGAATTTGCTTTAGGTCTTTATTTTTTTTATCTAATGTATAGATATTTTGTTCACCATTTTGATCGCGAATATTTAATAAGTATTCAGCTGAATTTAAATCGATGATTTGTGTGATGCGATTTTTAAAATCAACTTTGTATAAAGATTCAATTTTGTCAGTGGCCAGATTTAATATTCGGGCTTCGGTCTGACCGTTCGCAGTTGTGATATATAAAACTTCCAAACCATCATCTGTAAATGCGGGTTCGCGGGCGCGCTCGTTGTGGGTGATTTGTTTTTCAGTTTGCGTTGTTAAATCGTAAGTGTAAAGATCAGAAAATTCTTGTTTTGAATTCACAGCCCTAACCTTTGAAAAAACAATACTGGGATTTTTTGGATGAAATTCAAATGTGTCGACTGTGCCGGTGATAGTTTTTTGTTTCGCATCGATCACATATTTTTTCTCAGTATCATTCCATTGATAAAAAATAATTTCAGTGCCCGTTTTTTTTAAACCAATCAGGCCCAATGTATTTGTCAATTTTTGATATCGAGGGTGGCGTGATGATAATAATTTCTCGTCAATATTTTTTCCAGCGC
>CANBND010000165.1 GCA_947370945.1 Pseudobdellovibrionaceae bacterium
TTCAAATCAAAAAATATAAATATAAACCTAAAAATTGCAGATTATGAAATCTGCGCCATACCCACTGGAATTTTTGGTCTGGATGGCGGCGCGATGTTTGGCATGGTTCCCAAAGTCTTGTGGGAAAAATCAAATCCTGCCGACGAACACAATCGCATCCCGATGGAAGCGCGAGCATTGTTATTAAAATCAAAAGATCGAAATATTCTGATTGATACAGGTAACGGATCTGATTTTATACAAAAATACGGTGAAAAATTAGGTTCAAAATTTTCTGAAATGTACGGTATTGATCCGAATGGTCCTACGTTAATCGGTTCATTAAAAAATCATAATCTGTCACCTGAACAGATCACGGATGTGATACTGACACATCTGCATTTCGATCATGCTGGCGGCGGCACAAGTGCCGTCAATGATCAGATTCAAGCGACGTTTCCGAATGCAAAATATTATTTACAAAAAACGAATCTTGAAACCGCACAAAATCCAAATAAGCGCGAAAAATCCAGTTATTTATCTGCGAACTTTGAACCGCTGATGAAATCAAATCAGCTTCAGCTTCTGAACGGAGCTGAAAAAAATATTTTGCCAAATATTTCAGTCACGGTTTCAAATGGTCACACCCAAGGTCACCAAGCCGTCATCATCGAAGATGATTCTGTGCGATTAATTTATTGCGGCGATGTGATTCCGACGTCCAGTCATGTGCGCAGCGCATGGATTATGGGTTACGATCTGGATGCTTTAAAACTGATTGAAGAAAAATCTGATTTGCTGAATTTATCAAAAAATACTTTACCAAAAAATAAAGTGACCTATTATTATTTTGAACATGATCCGTATTGTGATCTGGCAACCGTTGTGACAGACCGCGATGATTTCAAAGTCCATGAAAGATTTAATCTGTTATGATTTCGCAACTTAAAAAATTTTTTGTACAAATCGGCGAAGAATTCAGTGACATTCGTTTTGCGGCAGGCAGCTTGGCCTTTTCAACGCTTTTCGCAATGGTTCCGTTTGTCATTGTGATATTGGCATTTTTTCAAGCCTTTGGCGGGCTTGAACATTATTATCCGCAGGTCGAAGGTTTATTATTAAGTTCTTTGAAGGAAGCCACAGGGTCGACGGTGACTCAATATATGAAAACCACCATCGAACAAGTTCAAGCAAAAACATTAGGAATCACAGGTTTATTTTTTCTCTTATTTTCAACGTTGGGCTTATTCAGAAACATGGATGTGGCCTTTCATAAAATTTGGAAAATTAAGATCAGAAAACCTTTTTATTCACGGATGTGGCTGTACAGTTTGATATTAATGAGCACTCCCATTTTATTGGCTGTGTTTATAGGTTTACGCTCTGTGGATTATCTAAAAATCATCAGTCAATCGATCGAACATCAATTTTTACTTTCAGCATGGCTGACGTTTTTTTTGTGGGCATTGTATGTCGTCATCCCCGATATCAAAGTCAGTAAAATAGCCGCCGGAATATCTGCAATTGCCGCAAGTTTTGCGCTGTCGATTGTTCAAGGGTCATTTCTGTGGATTTCATTAAAAATATTTAAGCAAAATAAAATCTACGGATCATTGGCGTCGTTTCCGATTTTTTTATTATGGCTGCTGGTTGTTTGGTACATTGTACTGTGCGGAGTCAGCCTGTGTGCTTTTCTACAACAAAAAATATTTAAAAAAATCTAATTTTCTAGTGCCTTTTTCAGACGTTCATCATTCACTGGCACATCATGAAACGCCGATTTTAAATACGGGCTATTGGGGTCACGTTTTTTCTCATTAGGAAATAGTGCAATCGTATAATCCTTAAAAGGATTTATTTTTATTTCATTTTTATTTAAATGATCAAATAAAATTTGACACAAATCGTTGGATACAATTTCGCTACTGTAATGAGCCCAAGGTGTAGGCCTTGCATTCAGTTCGATAATATAAATTTTATTTTTTTCACTATCATACATATAATCAAATGATCCAAAACCCGAATATTTTATTTCAGATATTATTTTCTTAGCGAATGATGTGACATCTAAATTATTTATTCCAGCTGATACACTGCTGGGACCTGTTCGGCCCGGATGAGAAGTTTTTGTGATCATTGCATTGTTCGCAAGCTTTACACCGTCAACAGCTATAAAGGAACAGTGGCCACGTTCTAAATTTAAAAACTGTTGTATCGATATACCTGAATTTTGTTTAAATATAGTTACAAAAAATAAATCTTTAAATTTGAATTTAATTTTCTGAATTAACGAATGTTTTTTTTCGTCTTTAAATTTTTGAATTAATTCAGCTTCAGTTTCGCAAATATGAACTCCTGCTCCGCCATATCCCGCATCAATTTTCAAAACAACTGGATAACCAATTTTTTCAGCGGCCGCCAAAAGCTGAATTTCGTTTTTAACAGAAATATTTTTGGGTACTGAAACGTTCCATACTTCACAGCGAGACATCAGCTGTGCTTTGCTGAAAAGCATATTGTCGTAATCTGCAGAGGGCAATGATCGGTCCAATACGATAAATGTAGTTGAAAAAATATTAAATTTACAAAATAATTTGCGCAAATTTTGCATAACCAAAAGGGCTTCTTCATCCCCCGGAATAATAAAATCAGGTTTAAACCAGAATATTGAAAGCAATGCCAAGGCATAAAAAAATTTTGAACGTGAATACGTAAAAGTCGGAAAAAATATCGAACCTTCTAAAAAATTCGAATACGACAAAAAACTACCACGCGGGCACAATGCATAGGTCTGAAATCCAGCACGTTTTAATCCAGCAGGTAATCTGCTGATGCCTGGCCAATATTTATTAGTAGCAATAATTAAAATATTTTTTTTTGTATATTTACTCATGCGTATTTCTTTGTAAATTGATTTCGTAGTCTGAAACTTGGCCAGTCTTGAAAAATAAACTTCGCCCAAAAATTTTCATCACCCAAAAATGTCCCACTGTGGTCGAACCCATTTTTTGGTTCGATTTAATAGATTCAAAATTATCTGAATATGTAAATCCTACGATACCCCAGAAATTCTGCCTATGATATTGGTCAAGCGCAAATTGCATTTGCCAAGCGTGCAGCTGTTGACCACGATACTCTGGCGCTGTGTAAACTTTTAATGTATAAATATATTTTTCAGCAAATGTAATATCTAGGTCATGAAATCCGGTTGAAATCGATTTATTTGTAAACCAACTGTAGGCCGCTATTTGTTCAGTTTTTTTATCAAAAACACACAAACAACTGACCTGACCACTAATTAATTCACGTGTTGCATCAATCGTAATATCATTAAAACCCGCACCAAAATATTTTTCAATTTCTATCGTATTTAAAAATTTTATATTAAATATTTCTTCATTATTGTGAGCTGCAATTTTTACTTTATGTCGAACAAACACATTAAAGATTCGCAGATCAAAAAACTTATTCACAAATCTTAGGCCAATGACGTGCAATACACTGAACCAACCGTGACGTTGGCGAACGCGTGTTAAATAATTCCAAGTTTTTTCGTTTTCCAACTGCATGCTTCTTATTTATATTAGTGTTTATTTGGCCGTTGTCACTGGTCCATCCTAATACCGACCCAAATCCATTCAAACAATACCAAACTGACCATAAGTTTTTCACTTAATTTAAACTTAATAATTAAACAAAATTCTGGACCAACGTCCTCAATATTCCCAGCCCTTCGTCCGATCTGATTTGTAATAAACACACAAATCATCCGGAGACCTCAATGAAATTACTATTTAAACAGCTCAGTATTTTATCTATTTTTACAATTTTATTTTCTACTGATTTTGCATTGGGTCTATCGACTTCAATATCGGGAACTTTAAATTTAGGTCAGGTCACTCTTGGTCAATCCATGTCGTCGACGTTAACTTTAAAAAATAGCAGTGTTTCGCAAATTCGTTTGGATAGTTCATGGTTCACAGGTTCTGCCGATTATAAATTAGCAACAGGTGGCACTTGTGCTATGAATGGATGGGTTTTAAAAGGTTCGAAATCGTGTACAGTTAATATTAAATTTTCGCCAACGTCTATTGGTACACTTTCAACAAAATATACATTGGGATATTTTTTGGGTACCGGTTGGAAATGGGAAGAAATCCCCGTCACCTTAACTGCTCAAGGCACAAGTGCCGTCGTCGTCACTCCTCCGACTCCAACACCCGTTCCGATTCCAACGCCGACGCCCATTCCGCCATCAATATCATCAGGCTGGTTATCCGTTAGCGGAAATAAAATTTTAAATTCATTGGGACAAACCGTGCAATTAAAAGGTGTGAACATTGCCGACCCTGAACAACTTGATATTAAACCGTGGGAACGACCAAACGTCACCGCACGCAGTATCGCATCACTTGCAACTGATAACTACAAAGCCAAAGTTGTACGACTTCCGATTTTACCTGGCAATGCTGCATATCCGAACGAAGGTTTTTTCAGCGCTACAAACGGTTGGGATAAATATTTTAATGCACATATTTTACCTGTGGTAAATGATTTAACCAGCAAAGGTATCTATGTGATTATCGATTTGCATTATGTCAGTGATTATTCAAATTTGTATACACAGGTTGAATCATTCTGGAAATACATGGCTCCAAAATTTGCGACGAATCCTTATGTGATGTACGAAATTTTTAACGAACCTATTTTACCAGATGATTGGTCAACATTTAAGAACACGATTGCGCAACCAATTACAACTTTGATTCGCACCTATGCTCCAAATAATTTAATTCTTATCGGCGGTCCCTATTGGTCGTCACATATTTCTGGTGCTGCGACAGATTCTGTGACCGGATCAAATATTGTGTACATTGCACACGTTTACTCGAATCAAACTTCGCCTGCACTTTGGGAATCAAGATACGGATCTGTTGCAGACAAATTCCCTCTATTCATTACTGAATGGGGTTTTGAAACTGGCGGTACTGAAGGTGGCGATTTAATTTGGGGACAAGCTTTTCAGTCGTGGATGCAAAACCGTGGGCTCAGCTGGACAGCTTGGTGCTTTGACACAATTTGGGGGCCCCGAATGTTTAATGCTGATTGGACTTTAAAAACTGGTAACGGTGGCATGGGTGAATTTATTCGTGATGCCCTGATTGCTCCGTAAATATTTTTAAAATTACAAAATAAAAAAGCCGTCACTGACGGCTTTTTTATTTATATTGAACGTGATTTAATTATTGTTTAATCGGAGCACCAACAGAAACAGAAATACCCATTTCTTTTGCGCCGAATGTTTGAACTGTAACTGAGTCTTTATTATTTGGAATTGTAACAACAGTTAACGACCATGCTGGTAACGACAATTCAGTTTGTGAACCGTCTGCTTCAATCGAAGTTGTATGCGCAACAACATCTTTGTTGACCAGAAATACATTCATACCCGTCGCAGTTTT
>CANBND010000166.1 GCA_947370945.1 Pseudobdellovibrionaceae bacterium
CCAATTGAATTTAATGAAGGGTCTTTCGGATTAAAGCTGGCTAACGCAAACGCGAAAAAAAGGCCCGTACCCAAAAAGCCTATGGCTCTGACGTCTTGCTGAAATTTTTTAAAGAATGTATTCATTCAAATAGCTTAAAACCGCTTGGCACGGCAGGCAAAAGCTGCATGGTCCGGTCTAGTCCAATTCGATATAGGTCGGTGGTTATATTTGGATGATAATTAACGAAATTTAATAAAATTTAGATTCCCACAGACTCTGTTCTTTGCTAGAAGTTGCCTCTTCGTGGAAAAACTTAAGATTAATGAAACCTTCTATTCGATTCAGGGCGAGAGCACCTATGCCGGAAACCCCACGTTGTTTATACGCACAACGGGTTGCAATCTGCGTTGCACCTACTGCGATACGAAGTATTCGTATGATCAAGGCGATATGTGGAGTTTTGAAAAAATTTTACAAACCGCGAAAGATTCAGAAGCTGAATATATTTGTTTAACGGGCGGCGAACCCTTGATTCAAAAAGATATCCACAGCTTGATCCACATTTTATGTGATCAAAATTACAAGGTATCGCTGGAAACCAGCGGGTCAAAATCAATTCAACACGTCGATCCGCGTGTAAAAATAATTCTTGACGTGAAAACTCCAGATAGTGGTGCTGCTGATTCGTTTCTGATGGAAAATATCGGTTTCTCCAATGAAAAAACAGAATTTAAATTCGTTATTTGTTCTGAAAAAGATTTTGATTGGTCAGAAAATTTTTGCCGTCAACATGATTTATTAAAAAAATTTACAATCTTATTCAGTCCGTCACATGGCCAAGTATCTGAAAAATGGTTGGCCGAAAGAATTCTTGAAAATAAATTAAAAGTTAGGTTGCAATTGCAGCAACATAAGTATATTTGGTTACCCACAACTCGCGGTGTTTAAAAAAAATAAACATCGTTTAAAGAATAATATTTAGAAACAAAAACAAACGCTTCTAAGCAAGACATCACTGACGACTCACTGATTCACTTAGGATACAAAGAAGAGGAAAACACATGACGCCAAACATGACGCCAAACTTGAATAGCTCTGAGAATCTTTTCGTAGCTAACTTACAACAAGTTAGTCTTGAAAAATTAGTTAAGAGCAAATTAGAAGTTTTGTTCCAACAACAAAAAGAAGCTCAAGTTGAATTGAGCGGTTTATATAATGTTGTTCTTGAACAAGTTGAGCGCCCTTTGATCGAGCTAGCTCTTAAAGCTTATAATGGTAATCAAGTTAAGACAGCCATCATGTTAGGTATCAACCGTAACACTCTTAAAAAGAAAATCGACAACTACAAATTAAAGCCAAAAAAAGGTGCGCAAGCACAAGCTCAGACAATGTCTGAAATGGCAACTCCATCTGCAGTATCTTCTTTAGGTACTTCAGCAATGTTAACTCAGTAATTATTGATTTATCTGCCCTGAGCAGAATCGATAAATATTTTGGCTAAACAGAAAAGGGCTCTTGATTAGAGCCCTTTTTATTTGGTAAATTGATCTTTCAAATGTTCTTAAGACGCTTATCCAGAGGGGTTTTGGATGAATAATAATTTCAATAATACATTCACCAGTACATTTAATAGTAAAATTCCACCTCAAAGTCTCGAGGCTGAATTTTCTGTTCTTGGTGGATTAATGCTCGAGCGCGAAGCTTACGATCAAATTTCTGATTTGATCGAAGCCACCGATTTTTACAAACCCGCGCATCAATTGATTTACAAAACAATTCGCGAACTTCATCAAAAAGCAAATCCCGTCGACATTATTACTGTGATGAATTCATTGCAGACAAAAAACGAACTTGAACAAATCGGCGGCGCTGAATATTTAGCGACACTTTTAGAAAAAGTAGTTTCGGCCGCGAATATTGATTCGCATGCAAAAATTATTCGTGAAAAATCATTACTTCGAAAATTAATTTCAACCTCATCAGGGTTGATTGAAAAAGCCTATGGCACCGAATACACAGACGTTGAATCATTAATTGATTTGGCCGAAAGCGAGATCTTAAAAGTCGGCGAAAATAAAATCACACAAGGATTGGTTTCAGCGCTTGATATCGTAAATAAATCGATTGAAAAAATTGATGATCTGTACACCCGCAAAGTCGATGTGACAGGTATTGCCACAGGATTTACTGAACTTGATAAAATGACGTCGGGTTTGCAACCTGGCGAAGTAATTATTATTGCAGCTCGTCCGTCGATGGGTAAAACCGCACTCAGTTTGAATTTAGCAACACACATGGCGATTCGCGAAAAAAAGAAAGTCGCGTATTTTTCCGTCGAGATGGCGAAAGAACAATTGATGATGCGTATTTTAGCCAGTGAATCGCGTGTGAATATGGGCGAAATTAAATCGGGACGCATTCAAGATTCGTCATGGCCGAAATTAATTCAAACGGCAGGTTTTATTGGTGAAGCTCCGCTATTCATTGATGATACGTCAGGAATTTCTCCATTTGAAATTCGCGCACGTTGCAGACGTATGAAAGCAACTGTGGGCCTTGATATTATTATGATCGATTACCTTCAGATCATGGATCTCAAACAAAAAGTTGAAAGCCGCGAACGCGCTGTCGCAGAAATTTCAAAAGCTTTAAAAACAATCGCCAAAGAAATGCAGATTCCTGTGATTGCACTTGCGCAGTTAAATCGTGGTGTTGAAAGTCGTACCGATCGCAGACCGATGTTATCCGATTTGCGTGAATCAGGATCGATCGAACAAGATGCTGACGTTATCATGATGTTGCATCGTGAAGATTACTGGGACAAAGAAAGTCCTGAAAAAGCAGGACAAGCTTTAATTATTATCGGTAAAAATCGTAACGGACCAACAGGCGATGTGAAATTGCATTTTGATGCGAAGACAAATAAATTTCGTGATGCTGATCCTGATCGCGTGTCAGCGTTGCCTCCGCCGCAAGCTCCGCCACCGATGCCTGGTCAATACGGTAAACCGAAAAATTTTGCTCCCGGTGCGAATAGTTAATTTTATTTATTCAATGAAATTTTCTGAGAAAATTTAGCCTAAAAATCTTTGGGCTAAATTCCAGTACACAGGCATTCCCAATAAAATATTAAATGGAAACGTCAGGCCCAGCGACATCGATAAATACATGCTGGGACTGGCTTCGGGTAAATTTGTTTTTAACGCTGCGGGTACAGCGATGTATGACGAGCTGGCGGTCATGATCATTAGTAAAAATCCGTTTTCAACAGACAGATGTAATAATTTAGCTAAAATTAATCCCACCATCGAATTCACGATGGGTGCCACAAGCGCAACAGTTGTTAAAAATACAGCGTTACTTTTTAATTCTTTTAATTGTCTGGCGGCTGACATTCCAAGATCTAATAAAAAGAAACACAAAAAACCTTTAAAAATATCATACACGAAGACTTGGTAATCATGAGCCTTTGTCGGATTCATGATGTAACCAATACCTAGACTGCCTAATAAAATAAAAATCGAACCGTTAAAAAATGCATCGTGCAAAGTTGTTCTTAAAGAAAATTTCAAACCATCATTATTTTTTGCAAATATTTTTGATAACAATAATCCAACCACAATCGCTGGTGTATCCATCATCGCGATAACCGCCACCATGTGGCCGCCGTAAGTGAGCCCACGATTTTCAAGCCAAGAAACACCCGTTAAAAAAGTGACAGCGCTGACCGATCCATAGCAGGCAGCAATGCCTGCAGCATTTTGGTTATCCAGTTTTCGACGCAAAATAAAAAACATAATCAACGGCACTAAAATCGCAGCCAAAGCACCCGCGCCCATCGTTAAAAAAATTTGCGTTGTTAAATTTTCTTTGGCTAAGGCGATGCCGCCCTTGAAACCAATCGACATTAAAAGATAGTACGATAAAAATTTTGTAATTTGCGGTGGAATTTCAATATTTGATTTAAACCAAATCGCTAAAACACCAAGACAGAAAAATAAAATTGTAGGATCGAGGATCATTTCCATACACTAATTAGATCCTGTTAAAAAATCTATTGCAATCAGTGACTCGCAGCTCATGTTTATTTTTTCAAAACAATATGCCATCCAAATTGTGTGCGCACAGGTTTTGAAATTTGATTCACAGTTAATAATTCACAAGCGTCTTCAAAAGCTTCAACGAAGCGTCCGGATTTAAAAATTCCCAAATCGCCGCCTCCTGCCGCCGATGAGCATTTTGAATATTTTTTTGCAAACTCAGAAAATTGATCAGCTGATTTTAATTTTAATAAAATGTCTTTGGCTTCGTATTCATGATTTACAAGAATATGAAAAATTTGAAAATTATTTTTTTGCATTAATATTGATACAACCAAGCAACGCCCTGAGATTCGGGCGTTGTTATTGGTAACAACATCCAAGATGTCGTTGATGTGTCGTCGGCAGATTTTGGTTTTCCCATTTGGGCACTGGCTTTACCGAATACATAGCCCATCGCAATTCCTAATGGGTAATCACTGGCCCAATGAACGCCGTTGTTCACCATCTGAAAACCCAAGGCTGTGACCCACGTTACAGCCAAAGGCACAACGTAATTTGAATATTCAGGGTACGCTTCATTGATAATTGTAAACGTTAAAGTCGCCGTCATCACATGGCCGCTGGGCATCGCATCGTAATTTGCTGTGTGTTTTTGATATTCAGGAATACTTGGGAACGGACTCCATTTGCCAAAAGGTTCCGTTTTCACATACGGGCTTTGTCTGCCAAAAGCGCGTTTTAACATTTGGCTGAAAATTGTTGAGGTTGCCATTCCGTGCGCGATTCGCAAACCCGTATTGTAAGCACGAACGTTGTCATTGAATTGTCCGTTTAATAAAAATCCAGCACTGATTCCGAAATGCA
Organism: Pseudobdellovibrionaceae bacterium; assembly: GCA_947370945.1. Classification (GTDB taxonomy): domain Bacteria; phylum Bdellovibrionota; class Bdellovibrionia; order Bdellovibrionales; family Bdellovibrionaceae; genus Pseudobdellovibrio. The sequence goes on from CANBND010000166.1 coordinate 4,890, forward strand.
TCCAACCATCTCCTAAAAAATACATCCATGATGCCGTGTCAGTTGGTAAGCGCAATAAATCAATTTCTCCTGCAGATAACACGGCTTTTGTTTTATCTGTGTTACCAAGGCCCGCCGCGCGACCTTCGCGTTGCCAGTTTTCTAAAATCACTTCGTCGTTATTATATAAAACAAGTGTTGATGAAATAATTCCTGCCCACCAAGGAATTGCCTTTTTTGAAAATCCTGTATTCAGCGCATCCATCGATGTTGTTGGAATTTCAAACAGCACACTTTTTAATTCGATTTTTTTTTCTTCCTCAGAAAAAGTATTTAAAGAAATTAAAATTATAAAAACATAAAGAATTTTTTTCATTCGCTGACTATATTTCAAATTTAAACTTTATGTAAACAAGATTCAAAATCTTTTGGCAATGCAGCTTCGATTTTTAAAGGCTCATTGGTTATCGGATGCTGAAATTCAAGCCTGTGGGCGTGCAACATCAATCTGGGCACGTCAGCGCTTTTGCCACCATAAATATTATCACCCAGAATTGAACGAT
>CANBND010000167.1 GCA_947370945.1 Pseudobdellovibrionaceae bacterium
CCGAAGACGTAAATATGACGATTTCACATATGATCCGGATGCAATTAGATCGCGCGATTGAAAATGCACGACGCGAAGGCCGAAAAACAGTGATGGCTCGTGATTTTAAAAATTAGAAAAACGATATTAAATATTTTTAAAATAAATGAACAGCCAGCACAATCCACATCGATAGCAATGTGATCACACCGGCCAAGAAAAAACGAAAACGCAATGGAACATAATTTGATGTGTTGTGAATAAATGCGTGAAGTAATCTAGTCATAACAAAAACACACGATAAAATAAAAAAGAGTGTGCTATTTAATTGTAAATAAATAGCAGACAAAATAACTACATAAAATAAAATAGGCATTTCAAATTGGTTGTTAAAACTGCGTTCAGCTTTGGTGGCATTTTCAGACCAAACATCTTGGCCAAGGGCGATGTCTTTGATTTTGAGGTCTTTATTTTTCAAGGCCTTAAATCGCAGAAAGGCCATTCTGAATAATAAAACAAATGTTAATATAACTTGGATGAACAAAGGGTAGAATAAATTTGTTTGTGTCATAGTTTCAGAGTGCAGATTTTTTGAGTCGCTGTCTATGATATTTTTAAATGTTCATCGCGAACTAAAAAATCTTCTATGAAAAATGCAGAAAGTTCTGCACGACCTGACAATTTAGATTTTTCATATATTTTTGTGGATTGCTGTCTTACGGTTATTTGTGCAGTGTTTCTGTATGCGGCGATATCTTTTAGGGAGCAACCTTTCAATAATAAAAAACCAATTTCTTTTTCAGTGGATGTCAGATTCCAAATATTAAATTGTCGGTCGATGGCAGTACCAATTCCCGCTGACAATTCGTTATTTTTAACAGTGAGGTGTTGAATTTTATTTTTTTTCAGACTTAAAATTTTTTGAAAATTGAGATGACTTTTCCAAATCCAATAAATGCCAACGGCTGAGATGAATATGACAAAAGTCTGTGTGATTGAATGATAAATGGGGACACCTGTTTTAAAATCAGCATAAGTGTCGATCAGCAAAAACATTGAAATGAATCCTAATATGCTGCTGACGATAATTTTATCTTTAAAAGGTTTCATTGTTAAAGGTTATTCTTTGAAATTCGACTTGTCATTTGAAGCCGTTATTGATCTGGACTATTGTCAGAACTTTTATTTTTAATAAGCTAAGTACCTGAAATATACATCTGTAGGATACAAAAAGTAACTTTTAAAACAGATAAATATTTATAAAAAGGAATTTAACTGTATGGAAAAAAATATTGTACGATCAGCAATTTTTAAAATTATCGGCCTAACAACTTTGGCTTTGATATTGTTGTCATCAACAATCGGTATAATGGGATTATTTCAAATGCGAAAAATTTCCGACAAAAGTCTTGCTGATGAGAATTTATTGCGATTAGAGCAAGTTCAAATTCATATTGTTCAAGTTCAGCAATTTTTAACGGATGCCGCTTTGACACAGGAGGAAGATCCAATCAAAGAGGCCCGCGAAAATTTAAAAAGTGGTCTAAATATTTCAGATGAAATCGCAAAGAGTTCGCCACAGTTCGAAATTGAAATTAAACAGTTTCAAAATTCGTATAAAGATTTTTTTGAAATCGGTATGCAGATGATTGTCGCTTATAAAACAAATGGCAAAGTGGCTGGTGACAAAATAATGAAAGGTGAATTGAACGGCTTTGATGTCACGTCAGAAAAATTACAAAAAAATATTGATTTGTTTGGCCCCGCGATTAAGAAAAAAAGTCAAGATCTGGGGCGGGATATTCAGTGGTACCAAAGCATAACCTTAATTGTATTAATAGTTCTAAGCGTATTAATTTTAATTACTTTGTATGTTGGCATTCGAAAATTTATTGCTGAAGCATTGGGTCATATTTCACACGAAGTGTCAGTAACAAGCCAGCAGGTCAGCTTGGCAGCGCAAGAAATTGCAAAGCTCGGTACAAATCTGTCGTCGTCGGTGACTGAAACAGCGGCGTCAATTGAAGAAACAGATGCTTCGGTTCAGCAAATCTATGATCAATTTACGGTGACCAGTCAAACAATACAAGAGACAGAAAGGATGACTGACGAGTCGGTCCTGTTAGGTGAGCATGGTTCAGAAAACATCAATATATTAGCGACATCCATGGAGGCCATTCAGAAAAAATCAAATGAAATTTATGATATTATTGGTTTGATCGATGATATTTCATTTCAAATTAATTTATTATCATTAAATGCGTCTGTCGAAGCAGCGCGTGCGGGAGAGGCTGGAAAAGGCTTTGCTGTTGTTGCTGATGGGGTTCGTTCATTGGCCTTAAAAAGTGCTGATGCAAGTAAAAAAATTCATATGATTGTTTCCGAGAATCATGAATCAATCAAAAATTGTAATGATGTCGCAAAAAAAACAAATCAAGAAAATTTAATCGTATTAGGAAAAATAAAAAACATTAAAACATTAAGTCAGTCTATGGCATCGACGGCGATTGAGCAGCGTTCTGGCCTGCAACAAATCAAATTAGCAATTTCTCAGATAGATAAAGCGACGCAAATGAATGCTAGTTCTTCAGAAGAGCTTTCTGCCTCAGCGACAGAAACGGCATCGCTGGCAAGAGAACTGCAAAGGCTTTGTGATGATTTAAATCAGACTGTACAAAGATAAAATTTGCGTTAGGATATTTGTATGAGCGCAATTATAAATTCTTTTCTTTTAGTTTTTATCAGTGAGATGGGTGATAAGACTCAGCTGTTAGCCTTGGTGTTGTCAGCAAAATTTAGAAAACCAATACCAATTATGTTAGGTATTTTAGTTGCGACAGTATTGAATCATGCGCTGGCCAGTTTTGTGGGTTCGTTTATAACTGATTATGTATCGACAGAAATTTTAAAATGGATTTTAGGCGCTACATTTATTATTTTTGGTTTGTGGATCTTGATTCCAGATCAAGATGAGGGCTTCAAAGATACAAAAGGCTGGGGTCCATTTTTAACTACAACCGTCGCTTTCTTTTTTGCCGAGATGGGCGATAAAACACAACTTGCAACTGTCGCCTTAGGTGCGAAATATGTTAGCCCAGTGATGGTGACTGTCGGAACCACAGTAGGAATGTTAGCTGCAGACGGTTTGGCTGTTTTTTTCGGTTATAAATTTACTGATCGAATTCCGATGAAAATTGTTCACCGAGTTGCCAGTGCATTATTTATTATTTTTGGCCTTGCGATTTTATTTGGATTTTAACTTTTTTTAAAAGAGGTATTTATGAGCCCCGTTGTTGACACCTTATCATGGGTTTACTTTCCAACAGCGCTTGCGTTAGGTGCGCTGCACGCGCTTGAGCCTGGTCACGCTAAAGCATTGACGGCCGCATATTTAATTGGAATCAAAGGCACAAAAAAAGACGCATTGTTATTGGGTTTGTCTGTTGCTCTGACTCATAGTCTTGTTGTTATTGGTATTTCAGTTGCCGCAATTTGGATTGGCAAAGAAGCATTCACAGAAGATGTGACTCGTTGGCTTCAATACGGCAGCGGAATTGTCGTCGTTATATTGGGAATTTGGATGCTGATCAAAAGAATAAAAATAATGAACAAGCAAACGCACGAGCATCATCACCAGAACCACGATCATTATCATGACGATCATCATCATGATCACAAACACGAACACGAAGATCACGACGATATGTCTGACGACGAACATGCCAGAGCACATGCTGCAGCAATGCCAGAGTATGCAAAACGTGGAGAGCGTCCAACGCTGGGGCAAATTCTTGCGTTCGGTGCTGCGGGTGGAATGATTCCGTGTCCAGCTTCGATCACGGTCATGCTTTTCGCTTTATCCATTGGAAAATTCGCATCAGGTTTGTTGGCCGTGGCCGGATTTAGTTTAGGATTGGCGCTTGCGCTTGTCGGAATTGGATTCGTTGTCGTCATGGGAGTCAGCCAATTGCAAAACACTGGAAAATTTTATTGGATTTCTTCAAAGGCTCCAATCATTAGTGCCTGCGTAGTTATTTTTTCGGGATTAGCGGCGTTGATGTTTGCACATTAAATGAGGCCGCCAAGCCGACGTTTTTATCTTTGTTGTTATACGCCAAAGCCCCCATATTCGATATGGATCCATATATTTTACTTTTTCGGTTTAAAAACCGAAAAATACTTTACTTTTTCGGCTTTAAAACCGAAAATATAAACATATGAAAAGATCAATTTTTTCGCGACTGAATTTGGATTTAAATAAAAAATCTGTTATTTTGTCGGGACCTCGCCAATGTGGAAAAACATTTATAGCCAAATCATTGAACGCGAATTCTTATCAGTATTTAAACTTTGATGTGGTCAAAGATCGAAAAATTTTAATTAAAAATGAATGGAATTTATCAAAAAAAATTATTATTTTTGATGAAATTCATAAAATGAAAAAATGGAAATCTTGGTTTAAAGGTATTGTCGATTCAGAACAACTGGGCAGGCCGTATCTTGTGACGGGCAGTGCTCGTTTGAATACCTACAAAAAAATTGGAGATTCACTCGCCGGCAGATATTTTTACCACAGATTTTTCCCTTTTGATTTGAAAGAAATCAGTGATCTTTTTTTGCAGAACGAAGACATGACTGAAATAAATTTCTTATTTGATAAAAATAAATTGAATCAAGAACAAAAAAATAAAATTATTCTGAACCGACTGATGAATGTCAGTGGTTTTCCGGAGCCATTTTTAAATAATGAAAAGGGTTTTTATAATCGTTGGTCACAAACACATTTAGAAGTCATTTTAAAGCAGGATATTTTAGAAACTGAAAACGTTAAAAGTATTAAACAAATTGAAATACTGACAAGTTTACTGACTGAAAAAGTGGGAAACCCACTGAGTTACAATTCATTAACCGAAGATTTGCAAACGGATGACAAGTCGATCAAGCGATGGGTGGATATATTAGAAAATGCGTATGTTATTTTCAGAATATATCCTTATACGAGTAAATCATTTATTCATGGTCTGAAAAAGTCGCCGAAACTTTTTTTCATTGATTATTGCAAAGTCGAAGATGAATCGAATCGATTTGAAAACCTAGTTGCTATGTCGTTATTTAAAGAAATTTGCATCAGAATGGATTCGTTCGGTGAAAAATTTGAATTGCGATATATTCAGAACAAACAAAAAAAGGAAATCGATTTTCTCATTTTAAAAAACAATAAACCACATATTTTTATCGAGGCAAAGTTGTCTGAAACGTCGCCTTCTGAAAATTTTAAATTATTTGAAAAATATTTTCCAAAAATACGAAAAGTTCAGGTTGTTAAAAATGCCGAAGAATTTTATCTGCATTATTCGGGCGTTGAAGTTTGGCCAGCTCATGTTTGGTTGGCTAAGTTGGATTTTTAG
>CANBND010000168.1 GCA_947370945.1 Pseudobdellovibrionaceae bacterium
TTTTTGTACTTAGAACATCCAGATCAAATTCAAAAAATTATTTCTGATTATCCAGTGGGTCCCAACCGTTGGATTGTTTCTGATTTAAAATCAAAACAAGATCTGCAAAAGCTAAGTATTCAAAAAAATAATTTTTATATCGATGAAAATATTTTGCGGATCAGTGATTTCTGGGGTATCTGGCTGCGCAGACTGGCGCCGCAGATTCAAATTTTAAATTCCGATTTTATCCGAACGTATATTCAAAAATTATCTGAAACAGATCCACAAATTGATTTAAAGCCTCACCAAATATCGACATTACATTATTACATTCAGCAATTAGCACCCTTATTATTAAGCGCTAATCATGAAAGTTTGATGGAATGGTTTAAAGAAAATAAATTCGATAATTCTGATCATAAATGGTTTAAATGGTATTTAAAATCAAAATACACATTAAAAAAAATATTATCCGAAAAAATGATCGATGCCAGTTGGGTGTCGTCGTATCTGCAAGATTTAGATTTATCAAAAATAAATGAAACAACACCCATCGTTTTAGATCTGGGGACCGAGATGACTTCGGTTGAAATGGGAATTTTTAATCGACTGGCTAAAAAATGCGATGTGTTCGTTATCGTGCCTAATCCTGAATGGAAATCAAAATATCATTTTTTATTAAATACGTATAAAATGAACGAAGGTTTCGCGCAGAAAAAACAGATTGAAAGTATTTTTACAACGAAGCCCTTTGAATCAAAAAATTTCCTGCGTCTTTCGACTCAGTTGGCCGAAGTCAAATGGATCACGCAAACTGTACGTGGTTGGTTGGATTCAGGGGTTAAACCTTCTGAAATTGCGCTGTTATCACCACAAGCTGAAAAATATTGGCCAGCACTGTCGACGCATTTTGAAATTGAAGGCGTTCCTGTTGATAAGCCGATTGTCACAAGTTTAATTTCAACAGGGCTTTTTCAAAATTTAATTTCTAGCTTGCAAAGTTTTTCAAGTTCATTAACTTGGGAAGACCTAGAGACCAGTTATTTTCAAAACGAAGATTCAGAAACAGATAAGATTCAGTATGAAAAATTTAAGGCCCTATTTATTGAATTAACCGATGTCGAAGATTTGGGTCGCGATGATAAAATTAAAAAAATATTTTATCGAAAAATGAATCTCAATCAAAATGTCGACCGGTTTCAATTTTTAGGTGAAATTTTGAAAGTCATTACAAAATCTATAGCTCAGTCGGATGACTTTGATGAATTTCAGAGCTTTTTGGAATTGATATTTAAAGATTTCTTGTCAAAAACAACGGAGCTGCAATTGCAGTTTTCTGAATGGCTGGATTTATTTAAATCAATGCTAGCGCGAAAAGAAATGAAAATTAAAAATCCGTATGCGGAAGGTGTGCAAATCAGGGATCTGGGTGCGGTCTATTTAAATCAAATCACTCATCGAATTTGGTTTGGCTTAGACGATTCGGCTTTTCAAAGCACTTCAAAAAACTTAATTCCATTAAAAGATATCGAAGTATTGAAAAATATTTTTGATTTCCCATTACAATACCCCGAAGAAAGCCATGACGAATTTAATTTACGTTGGTTATCTACTTCAAAATGTACGGAACAGTTTTTTACGTGTGCACATATTAATCTTTCGGGTGAACCTCTGAATACGGCGTTATTTATTTTAGAAAATAATGCAGAACCTGATTATTTATTTCATCCTCGGACCAGAATGGATCAAATTCAATGGGCGCAAAGTGATGAAAATTCAAATGCGAAAATTATTTTAGAAAAAAATCCAAAACCTCTGGTCGTTTCTGAATTTAAACCCACACAAATTTCGGGCACAGATGTGATTCAATATGCGCAGTGTGAATTTAAATTATTGGCCAGTCGTGGGTTCAGACTGCGTGATTATTCAGTGGTTTCGATTGATTTAGACCCTATGCAGAAAGGCACGCTGGCGCACAGTTTATTTGAATATCTGATCAAGGATGAAAATTATAAATCGGCGGATCAAAAATTAATTTCAGATTTTTTAGATCAAAAACGAACGTCAACACGATTGTTTCCGAATGATGATTTATTTTGGTCGATTCAAAAAAATAAATTTATTCAAATTGGCCTCAAATTCTGTGCGAATGAAAAAAAGCGCCTAAATGGTCAGGCTTATCTGCACATTTTAGAAAAAGAATTTAAATTAAATATTTCAGATGTTGAAATCACAGGGCGCATTGATCGTATTGATCAAGATGTAAATTCTAAAGAATATTTAATCTATGATTATAAACGAACAGATTCGTCACACACGTACCACGTGGACAAGTGGTTGGCTGAAAAAGAATATCAGATGTTATTTTATTTATTGGCACTGGCAGATGAATTGGGCAACGTTGAAAAAATTCGTGGTGCAGTTTATTATTTTTACCAAAAATTAACAGTCAGCAAAGGTTTTATCAATGCTGGCAATGAAAAATTTGATTCAAGCATTGAAATCAAAAAAAATATGAATCTTGATTCTGACGGATTTAAAAATTTACTGATTGAATTTAAAAATGTACTGACGAATGTTTTAGGGCAGTTACAGCAATCACAATTTTCTCCAGCCCCTGTTGATCAAGACCTGTGTAACTCATGTGATTGGAGGCGCTTATGCAGAGCCCCGCATCTGAATTAAAGTTCTCGTATCCAAATAAATTTATTCGAGCCGGTGCCGGCGCGGGTAAAACGACCCAATTAATTTCGACGTTTGTTGATTTTGTACAAAAATACAAAACAGTTCATAAAAAATATCCGAAGGTCATTTTAACAACATTCACTCGAAAATCGACGCAAGAAATTAAAGAACGGCTGTTAAAGCAGGCCTTGAAAATCAATGACAGTGATTTGTTCGCATATATGAATAAAAAATCATTTGTCCATATATCCACAATCCACGGCGTGTTAGGTTTGTTTTTAAATCAATACCAAGAACTCATTGGCCTTTCGACAGATTTTAAGGTTTTGGATAAGCAGCAAATTAAAAAGCAAAATTTCAAAGAATTAAAAGCGATTTTAAAGACAGAAACTCAATTTATTGAACTTCTAGAGCATTACAGTTTTAAAGATTTACTGGAACACTTGGATCGAGGTTTCGAATTTTCAAATGAACAAGAGAAAATTCAATTTGTAAATGAAACTGATATGAAAAATTTCAGACAGAAAGAAATTTCTAAAATATTAGCAGTGATTGAAACTTTAACAGAATTGCCAACGCCCGAAGGTAAAGGCTGGGCCGAACATTTTATTTATTTAAATCATATCGGTAGTGCGTTGAAAAAAAATGATTTAGCTAGCGCATTAAACATTTTTGAAAATAAAAAGAAAAAACCAAGTTTTTCTTCGACCAAGCCGCCCTTTGACGAACAGCTGCACGAAGAAATGCAAAAATATTTCAAAGATGATAAATCGATTTTGTGTCAATTAGACACAGATCTTTATATTTCTGAAAATCATAAAATAAATCAGTTGTTTTCAGATCTATTGCAAAAGTTTACTAAAAATATCAAAGAATCGCGCAGGCAACGAAACGAAATTACAATTTCCGATCTTGAAACATTAACGCTTGAAATTATTCGTTTGTATCCTCAGGCCGCCAAACAGTTTTCATCTGAATATGATTATTTTATGATTGATGAATTTCAAGATACTTCGCCTGTGCAACTAAATATTTTAAATCAATTTATATCAGGGCTCCCGCACTTTATTGTGGGTGATCCGCAACAAAGTATTTACTTATTTCGTGGCGCCAGATCCGAAGTGTTTTTAACAAAACAGAAACAGGCTGAATCTGAAAAAAATGAAAATATCAAATATGAAAATATCAGATTAAATACAAATTACCGATCACGCCCCAGCTTGATGAAATTTATGAATCAATATTTTTCAGATTTTTCAAAAGCTTTCGAGCCTATGATTCCAAAAACTGTAGACACTGTTTCGGAAAGTCTTTTTTGTGATGGCTATTTTATTCGTGCTGTGGATGAAAATTTATCTGCACTCAATCACATTCAAAAGCTTTTAAAAATCGGAGCGAAAGCCTCTGATATTTGCGTGCTGAGTAAAAAAAATTCAGTTTTAATGAATCTGGCGCAAACTGCAGATAAATATAATGTTCCGGTGCAATTGATGGTTGCCGCTGGTTTTGATGATCGTCGTGAAATTTTGGATTTGGTTTCGTTTTTACGTTTTTTAGTGAATCCATTTGATAATGAAAATTTGATTCAGTTGTTACGAAGCCCGTGGTTTCAAATGACCGATGGTGAAATCGTCGAATTCCGGCAGTTAAAAACTGTTTCAAAGACTGAAAACCATCTTTGGGTTCAATTACGAAAATCAGAACACGCCGATGCGGTCAGTTTAAATTCATATTTAATACAGTTTAAAAAAAGTGGAATATTGCAAACGGCTATTCAGTTTATAAATCAATCGGGGCTGTTGCAATCATCACAGTATTTGGATTCGAGCGGTAAAAAAGAAGCCAACATCTGGAAATTCATTCAAAGTTTGCGTGATCAAATGAATCATAAAACATTTCATTTGAATGAATATCTGAGTTTTCAATTTTCAAGCTTACAATCAGATTTGGCCTCTAACCTTTCAGAGGCGCAACCCGTGGTATCACCAGATCGAGTCAGTCTGATGACGATTCATAATGCAAAAGGATTGCAGTTTGAACACGTTTTGATTTTGGGATTTTCAGCTCCGCCACAAACAGTGAAATCGATGACGTTTTCAAAAGATGAAACATCGGGGTTGTATAATTTAGGAATTTTCTCTGACGAAGATTCGCAAATTCAAAACAGTTATTGGGGGCAGGCCCAGCGAAAACTGTTTAACGAACGAGAAATCGCAGAAAGCGAACGATTGCTGTATGTGGCTATGACACGTGCAATGACAAGTGTGGCTTTGATTTCCGAAGAACGAAAAATTAAATATACAAATTCATGGTTCGGCAAATCGAACTGGCCCGAAGTTTCGGTCGTAAGTTCTGAGGATTTTAAATTTGAATCTTTGGTTGATGAAGCTGTGCCTGAAATTTTAAAGCGAACACTGAAAGAAAAATTAACAGTTGCAGAACCTTATCAAATTTTAACCGAGCAAAAATCAATGAGTGAATCGGTGACAGGTCAAGTTTCGGCTGGCAAAAGTAAAAATACTGAAATTTCAAAATATTTTATTGAAAATTTAAATAAAGCAAAAACGGGTACTGATCTGCATAAATTTTTCGAAGCCTTGAAATACAATAGTTTGACTGAAGTTCATTCGATGACGAATGACACAAATAAACAGTATTTAAATTATTTATTATCGCAGACCGAAATTCCGTTGAATGAAATTTTA
>CANBND010000169.1 GCA_947370945.1 Pseudobdellovibrionaceae bacterium
CGATTCAATGCTTTAAAATTATCAAAATTGAAAGAACTTAAAGGTGGGCATTTAAAATTATCATTTCAATCTGGATCTGATCAATCTGAAAAAATAGATGCGCTTTATTTTTCACCGACTGAAAATCGAAAAAAAGATATTATTGAAGGCTCTGAGTATGACATTCTGGGTGAATTGCAAATTAATTATTTTAACCGAAATCAAACGATTCAATTATTGCTAAAGGATTTTAAGCCATTATGAAAAGTAAGGCGATTGTTTTATTATCATCAGGATTAGATTCAACGTTGAATTTATATCTGGCCGCACGTGAATTAGATGTTGTTCTGACTTTGACATTTAATTATGGACAAAAAGCAGCCGCACGTGAAATTGAATATTCAAAAAAATTATCTGATAAATTAAAAATTCGACACGAAGTTATTGATTTGCCGTGGCTGAAAAGTCTGGGGAATTCGGCCTTAACGAAAGAATCAAAAAATATTCCTACGGGATCTGATATCGCTATCGAAAATATGAAAACATCTTTGCAAAGCGCAAAATCTGTCTGGATACCGAATCGAAATGGAATATTTTTAAATATTGCGGCAGGGTATGCCGAAAGCCTTGGAGTGAAAATTATTATCCCAGGGTTTAATGCCGAAGAAGCAGCAACATTTCCCGACAACAGTTATGAATTTATTCGAGCCACCAGAAAAGCATTTATGTTATCGACGGCAAATCAAGTGGATGTTCAATGTTATACCATCAGTATGTCAAAAACAGAAATTGTGAAAGCAGCTCAAGAATTAATGATTCCATTTACAGAAATGTGGCCGTGTTATCAAAATTTTGAAAAATGGTGCGGCGAATGTGAATCGTGCATTCGTGCCAAGCGCGCTTTTAAATTGAACAGAGTCGATATTTTAGGAAACTTTTTAAAGTGAGTGCTCAATGAAAAATAAATTTATAATAAAAAAAATAAAATACGATGGATCACAATTAAAACCATTGTTTGCCTATGAAAATTTTAATTTATTAGGCCATTCAATCATTTCTTGGGTTGGGGCGTGTGATGTTGAATTGAATCACATGATCGATTTGGAAGACAAAATTGTAAACGCCAAGATATGTGGCGATGAAATGTTACATTTTATTATTGAAATTTTTGATCATAGTTTATTATCTGCGGTGGCAATTCAAAGACTGTTTGCTTCGATTGTGCGTGATCAAATTTTTTTGAATGATAATAAATTAAAGCCATCAAATTTTGTACGCGAAGGTGATGATTTATATTTCATAAAGAATAACAAGAAATATAAATTAAGTATTTCGATCGCTTCAAAATCAACAGTTTCAGTTCAAATTCATTTTGCAGTTAATATTGTAAACCGTGGAACGCCTGTGCCAACGTCGTGCCTTGGTGATTTTAAAATTAAACCAGAGCGATTCGCAAAAGATGTTATTTCGAATTTTTCAAAAGAATTTGATTCTATTGTTGAGGCAACTCAAAAAGTTAGACCTTTGTCATAAGTAATTTTATATCAGTAAAACCGATATAAAAGCATGCTTAAGTATCTGGTATTGTTTATTTTTTCAATTCAAGCGTTGGCGACAGAACCGATGATTTCGTACAGCACTTATACAAAATCTGAAATCGATAATATTAAATTAACTTGCGAACAAAAAAATAGAATTCAATGTGATAGAAAATATTTAGAAATTTTTAAACTGCAAAAAGAAATTTGTAAAATTGATTTCGAAAAAAATAAATGTTCAGAAAAAATTAAAAAAAATGCTGATGAATCTTGGCGATATAAAAGATGCGATGAATCGTCATTGTGTATTCAAAATCAATATGACGCATCAGATTCTTTGACGGCCTGCGGTCTGGGACTTTTAGAATTGCCACGGGTGATTGGTCAAGCCGCCGTTGACACGGCGAAGGCGACACCAGATGCGCTAAAAAATTACGTCGATCGAGTCTCTGCTCGAATAAAAGATCGCGAAAGTATGTTAAAAAATTGTAATTTGTCAATTGAGTGCAAACGTCAATTAGCACGCGGAAACCCAACAACGCTTACATTGGCAGATCCCAAAAATGAAAAAGATCTTGCGAAATATTCGGCGGTGTATTTGTGGTCTAAAAATAAAGAATATGAACCCATGCGAGTGCAGCTGCTGCTGCGTGGGATGATGACCAAGGAACAATACTATAAAGAAATTGGAATGAACCCCAAGGATGTTAAACAGGTTAAAGATTTGACGATCGAAGATGGAATTAATCTCTTAGCAACTTGGGAATCAGTTAAAAAATTTGTTGAAGATCAATATCAAGACGTCATGTGTTTTACGCCACTTGAAAAAACCAGATTAACATGTTCTGTGCTGGCAGATGTTTTATCCGGTGTCGTTGTTGAAAAAGCTTTGGCAGCACGAACAGTTAAATTGGCAACAAGAAGCAGTGAAGTGATTGACCGTCAAGTCGGACAAAGTTTAGCTCGTCGTTTGGCTGAAACTAGTTTGACGAAAGCTGAAGTTGTTAAATTGTATGCGCAAAAAAATGCGACATCGACTTTGGAAAATCAGTCCTGGCTTGATTTTATTAGTGGCTCCAGAAAAGCACCAAAAAATGTAACCATCGAAAATTCATCTTTAAAAATGATGAACGATAAAATTTTTAAAGATGAAGAATTCGTAACAGCATTAACAAATATGCAAAAAGAAATTCAAATTGATAAATTTCGAGCTCTTGAATTGGAGCTTCAGAAAAAAAATCCGGATTTTAAATTTCAATATTTTTCTGATTATAAAGGCGTGCGCTTAGCTTATGATGAACTGCCGGGTCTGAAAATTGATGCTGAAATTCAAAAAATTATTACTGAATCAAATACAGAATATGCAAAGTTGCTGTTAGATAAAAATATTGTACGCGCAACTGATAAACCTGAAAGTTGGTTTAAGGCATCGATCGGAAAATCAGATGACTGGGCTAATTTAGGAGCGCGATTTGCCAGAAACAATGAAAGCTCAATGTTTGTGAATTCTGCAGAAAATCCAGCTTTTGAAAAATGGATTAAAAGTGAATTCGAATCGGGTCAGCGATTGCATTCTGAAATTATGGGTTCATTTAAAGGAACTTCGGTGATTGTCGAATCAAATGGTGAAAAAAATTTACATCGTGATGTGATTGAAATTTTAAGAAAAAATAAAGATGATAAAGCAACTGCAAAAAATTTGATTGAACAAAAATTTGGTTTGCAATCGATGTCAGAACAAAATTTTTCAAAGCTTGCGGATTATTTTGATAAAATTGATAATTTTTCACCAGGGCTTCGTGGTGTCAAACGTGAATTTGCAACATTGTCGGACTCAAATCATGGCGGTTTATCCATCGACATGATTGGTCTGGGTGCGGATCATTTACAGCAAACTTCGGCCAAAGCTTTTGGATCAGCAAAAAATATAGATGATTTTTTATTAAAGGCACGTGCAGGTGAAGAGTCCGTCACTGCGGATGTCGCAGCCAGAAAAAAGGCGATTGAGTATCATTTTAAAAAAATAACAGGCGATCCAGATGCGGTGGTTTCTTGTTCTGGTGATGGTTGCAAAGCCTATCTGAAAAATCGAGAACTGACTCAGGCTGAAGCGCAACAGGTGTCTGATGTGTTAACTGCAAATGCAGGTGAAGCGGGTAAATTAAGATTCAGTCAGGTTTCTAAATTAGAAAAAAAAGCGGACGCCGATTTCATTGCAAAAAAAGGTGAAGATATCGAAAAAAATATTCGAACAGCAGCCGGTTCGCAAATTGATTTACGCAGGCTTGAAGGCGTAAATTTTACGGTTCAGATTTCGTCATCCAGTGCGACATCTGGTGGTTCAGCCAGTGTTCATATTTCGACGGCAAAAGGTGTGGCTTTATCTGCAGCTGAGAAAAAATCCTTAGAAAGCATTATTCAAAAAACGATTAAGGCGAACGGGTATGGTTCGAAGTAGTAGATTCATCCTCGAAAAATAAAAAAAACCGCGCCTAACAAACAAAAACTGGCCCACAAATAATCTAATTTTAGCGGTTGATTCATAAACCAAACGCTGAAGCCGCCAAAAACAATCATCGTGATGACTTCTTGAATAATTTTCAGTTGTGGTAGCGTAAAATAATTTGAACCGATACGGTTTGCGGGGACTTGAAAACAATATTCAACAAAAGCAATACCCCAACTGATCAGTATCACCATCCACAACGGTGAATCTTTGAAATTTTTCAGATGGCCATACCATGCAAATGTCATAAATACATTTGCGATGGTTAATAAAAAAATACTTTGAATCAAGTTTGATCCTCGTTTGAGGTCGTCTGTAAATTTGTTTCTGCAGATAAAGGTGCGCTTTCGGTGCCCTTTGTTTTTGTGTAGGCATGATTACACAAAAGGCTGGCGATACGGCGATATTCGCTTAATAAATCCAGATGAATCGAACTTGTGTTGATGGATTCTCGAAGGCCGCGGTTTAATCGTGAGATATGATTTTCGCGATATGAAATTTCAATTTTTGTTAATTCACGTTTTAATTGAATCGCAACAACACACATTTCAGAATTGTCGTAAGCATTAATTCCCATGGATGCGACTTTGACGACTTGTGAATGCATGGCTTTAATTTCAGCCCAACCTTCAGATGAGAATTCAAGTTTCAGAGCATGTTTTTTAATGGCTAAAGTCCTAATATTAATGTCGATTGAATCGGCTGCGCGTTCAAGGTCACTGATGAACATAATCATATTCATGATGTTTTGATGAACGCTGCTTGTGGATTGGTTCGCATGATTTAATAAAAACATTTTTGTTTCACGATATAAAAAATCGACTTGGTTATCGCGATCTTTAATCGATTGCACAAGACCGGGGTCTTCGGCTTCGAATAATAAAACGCTGTCTTTGACCATACCGATGACAATGTCGGCTGTTCGCATAATTTCACGCTGAGCATAGGAAACGGCCAGTGCTGAATTTTGGTAATTATTCAATGCCAAATAATCTGCGCCGAATTCGTCGCCCACTGATTTCGGAAATAATTTTTCAATTAATTCGGCGCCTTTGTTAATGAACGGAAAAAATACAATGGCCGATACAATATTCAAAGCCAAATGGCCATTGGCAATCATGCGGGTCGTTGTGGCGTTCATGCTTTCAGAAAATTCTAAAAAATATTTTGTCAGTTGATAAAAAATCAGAACGCTCATTATTTTATAAAAAAATTGTGCCCAAGCGACTTGTTTGCCAATGTAATTGCTGCCTGCAGCTGCAAATAATGCGGTCGACGTTGTTCCGATATTCGCACCAAAAACCCAAAGCATCGCATCGTGATTTGAAATCAC
>CANBND010000170.1 GCA_947370945.1 Pseudobdellovibrionaceae bacterium
GCCCCAAATGGTCGTGCCACTTCATCATATTTGAATTCACTTCGGATAAATTCGCTACAGCATCGAATTCAATTTCAAGTGGTTTTGGATTTTTTTTATTTTCAGAAAAAAAAGTCTCGAGTGAGCTGATGACATTTTTTTCATTCGAGGCCGCAAATTCAAATCCAGCGGCAGCCGCATGACCACCGAATCGAGTCAGAAATTTCTCTGCAGATTTTAGTGCCACCACCAAATTACCATCAAAACCATTCGGCAATCGACTACTGCCAACGACCATACCTTCTGCATTCAGCGATCCAACAAAGGCTGGACGATTTAAATCATTGGCTAACTTCGTCGCAATAAGACCAATGATACCGCGATGAAATTGATCCGACATCACAAAAACAAAATCTGTGTTTGTCCAATCAGCGATCAATGAAAGTGCTTTGTCTTCGGCGCTGGATTGCAAACTTTGTCTGGTTAAATTATTTTTCATCATTTGATCCACCAATTCGCGTGCTCGCGACATTGATTTTTCAATATAAATATGAATCGGCAAAAGATCTGATTCCATTCGTGACAGCGCATTTAATTTGGGAGCAAATCTGATCGCAATATCTTGTGATGTCAGCGGGCGATCAGCCAAATCTAATTTTTCTAGAAGCACTCGCAAACCGGGCCTGACTGTATTTTGCAAAGCTATCATTCCGTGTTTGACCAGAACACGATTATCGTCAACCAACGGAACCATATCGGTTAATGTGCCAATACAGAATAAATCCAACAGCGATTTCAGATCCCATTCGTTTTTCGGAAGACTTAGATCATTTAAGAATGCGCGTTTTAGTGACCTGATTAAATAAAATCCAACACCTGCACCGCACAGATATCCTAAACCTGATGAACATCTTTTTTGATTTGGATTCACAAGACAATAAGCATCTGGCAATTTTTCGATATTATTTACGCCATCATTTTCAGTTATTGGCAGATGATGATCAGTTAAAATCGCATCGATACCTAATTCGCGTGCTTTTTGAAATGCTGCAAATGAAGTAATCCCCACATCAACTGTGACAATTAAAGTGATACCCAACGTATTTAATTCTTCAACGGCATGAGCATGAAAACCATAGCCTTCGGCTAATCTTTTCGGTTGATAAAACGAAACTGATTTAAACCCTAATTTTTCAAAACCGTCCTTTAAAATCGCCAGTCCACTGGTTCCGTCCAAATCAAAATCTGCATAAATACAAATTTTTTCATTATTTTTATACGCACAAACAAGCCTTTCAGTGGCTTTATCCATTTCAAAAATCGTACTTGGATCTTTCAGTGAACTTAATTTGGGATTTAAAACTGATTCTATTTTTTCAGAATCCACGCCACGTGATGATAAAAGCTTGCTTATTAAATAAGGAAAGCCCGAAGGGTTAGCTTCAGGCTTATCATGAGTTGTATTTAAATCAGCTTTCGCTTTCCATACGGCCATATTGAATATATTTTCGTAATCAAAATCTTAAGCGATTTTAACGGGCTTTAATTTTTCAAATAATAAAATCAAAGGAGCTGCAACATAAATTGATGAATATGTTCCAAATAAAATACCTACGCAAATTGCGAATGCAATATCTGCCACAACACCATTTGCAAAAATAAATAAACATAATGATGAAACAAAAACTGTACCTGACGTAATAATCGTACGACCTAACATATCGTTAATGGCTTTATTGATGATAAAAGTAAAACCTTTGTCTTTGTATTTATGTTCAGTTTCACGAATACGGTCAAAAACCACAATCGTGTCATTCAGTGAAAACCCCATCAACGTCAAAATCGCAGCTAAGATTGGAATATTCACTTCTTTGCCGACCAAAATAAAAATCGCAAGTGTAATCACAGCATCATGAAATAAACAAACAACCGCACCCGGTGAATATTTATAATCAAAACGTAATGCCACATAAATTAAAATCACAAGTAAACAATAAAACACGGCCAGAAATCCACTGCGTTTTAATTCACCGCCGACCTGTGGTCCGACGGTATCTACACGACGAATGTCAGGTGTTTGCGCTGCGAATGTTGTTGTGATTTTTTCTTTCAAAGAAACAATCGCTTTATTTAAATTTTCATTTGTTAATTTATCGGTTGCACCTGCAACGCCTTGAAAGCGAATGATAAATTCATTGCCTTCACCGAAACCCTGAACACCGACTTCGCCTAATGCCAAACCGTGAACTGAATCACGAATTTGATCGATCGTTACGGGTTGTGAAAATTTGACTTGGACTTCTGTTCCACCTTTAAAATCGATTCCGTAATTAATTCCGCGAACGGCTAAATACATCATCGAAAGCACAACTAACAATAATGAAATTCCCCCGAAAAAACCGACTTTGCCAACGAAATCAAACCGACCGAATGATTCTTCTTTACTTCCAAATTTACTATCAAATTTATTTATTTTATTCATATATTTTATTTCCTATTTTTCAAAAAATTAAACAGAGATCTTCTTAACGCCGAATTTGAAAACCAAATTATCAACAATCACTTTTGAAACAAAAACATTTGCAAACAAAGTTGTGGCGATACCGATTAATAATGTCACAGCAAAACCCTTAACCGGTCCTGTTCCGAAATACATCAACACACACGCCGTACAAGCCGTCGTTACGTTTGAATCGATAATTGCCGACATCGCACGGTCATAACCTTCTTGAAGAGCATTGCGTATCGACGCACCGGCATTTAGTTCTTCGCGAATACGTTCATTAATTAAAACGTTCGCATCAACAGCAAAGCCAACTGTTAACGCCATACCTGCGATACCTGGTAACGTTAACGTTGCACCTAGCGAACCCAAAATTGCAAAGACTGCAATAATATTTAAAATTAAAACAACAGAAGTAATGACGCCCATACCTTTATAGTACGCCAACATAAAAATCATAATAATGATCGCGCCCATGATGGCTGCAAATCTGGCTTTCTCTAAAGCGTCGCGACCCAATGATGGACCCACACGTCTTTCTTCAAGTTGTTCTAATGACACAGGCAAAGCTCCTGCGCGTAATGCTGTTGAAATTAATTTTGCTTCGTTCAATTGCGCTTCACGGTCATTTGAACTTCCCAAAGTAATCACGGCACTTCCGCCAGAAATTTTTTGGTTAATGTTCGGTGCTGTTTTAATAACTTTATCCAGAACAACAGCCATTTGGCGTTTGACATTTTTTTCTGTTAAATCAGCAAATTTATTTGAGCCCGCTGGATTAAATTTTAATGAAACTTCTGGTTTTCCATACTGATCAAAAGTCACTGATGCATTATCTAGTGCATCACCTGTTAAATCTGTATCCGTTTGTAATAAAAATGGAACATTACCGACGTCCATTGATTTTGCATTACCTAATTTTTCAAAATACACAATTGTCTTTGCTGGTAATTTTGCAGCTAAATCTGCATTGATGCGATTCACGTATTCTGTGTATTTCAATGTCGTCATTGAATAATTACCCGCTTTTTCAGCGTCGATAATCATTTTGCGCAATTCATCTTGTGATTTTTCGTAAGACACAATCATAAAATCTAATTTCGCTGTTGTATTAATTAATTGCTTTGCACGTTCAGCATCAGCCATACCTGGTAATTGAACCAAAATACGATCGGCACCCTGCTGAGTGATCGAAGGTTCGGCCACACCGAATTCATCGATACGGTTACGGATTGTTTCAATCGCTTGACGAATGATCACTTGTTTTTGATCCAGCAAATAAGCATCAAAATATTTTACGTCAACTTTGTCTGCACCCGCAGATAAAATTTGCAAACTGCCAACGTGGTTTTTTTTCAAAAGATCCGAAACTTTTTGAGCCTCCTCATTTGACGAAACTAAAACCGAAAACGCACCCTCAGAAGCTTTATCAACTACAAAACCTTTTGTTGTGATATTTTCTTTTAAAAATTCAGCCTCTAATGATTTCGTTTGTCGAATCACTGTTGTCTTCACAACACCCTCAACGTCTGCACCCATCACCAAATGCACGCCGCCCTGAATATCCAGACCGTAATTTAATTTCTTTGCCGGCCACCAAGCCATGCTTGATGTGTCAACGAAATTTGGAGCGATAAACATCACCGCCATTATTGAAACTAATATTGCAGCCCAAGTTCTTAATCGTAACGTTTCCATGTTGTTTTTTCCTTATGCTTTATTTGTTTTTAAAAATTCTTGTGAAGTGGCAATTTGTGAACGCAAAACTTTGATCTGAACGCCATTGGCAACTTCGATTGTTGCAACAGTGTCAGTTAAATTTGTGATACGACCTAAAATTCCAGATTGTGTAACAATCAAATCGCTGACCTTAAGGCCAACTAAAAAACTTTGTGTTTCTTTTTGTTTTTTTGCCTGTGGACGAATCAAGAAAAAATAAAAAACAACAATGATCACTGCGAACGGAACAAACTGCATCCAGCTGGGCGGCGCACCTTCTGCCGCTGGGGCAGAGCCTACTAATGCAGATTGTGCAAAAGCAGATTGTACAAATATCTGGTTAAACAATGAAAATAAATGAGTCATTCTTTCGGACCTTTCGTGTTGAGGATTCAATTTTGTTTTTAATAATTCTGTAATTAAAAAGCTAAGGTAAAATTGAACACTTAAACACGAAAACGATCAAGACTCCTTATCGGATCTTACAAATCGCGTTAGGCAATCGTCGCGGTAGGCTTCCCAACGATTTTCGTCCAACGCAAGTCTGGCTTTCGCCATAACAGACATATAAAAATGCAAATTGTGAATGGTATTCAGTCTTGCACTTAGTATTTCTCCCGATAAAAATAAATGTCTTAAATACGCTCTTGAATAATTTTTGCACGTATAACAATCACATTCTGAATCTAATGGTCCAGCATCATATTGATACTGCTGACGTTTGATGCTAATTTTGCCAGACCAAGTGTACAAAGTTCCGTTTCTGGCAACTCGTGTTGGCAAAACACAATCAAACATATCCACACCAGCATCAATTGAAATAATTAGATCCAAAGGAGTTCCCACGCCCATTAAATATCTGGGCTTATTTTCTGGCATCAACGGCGCGATATGCGGCAACAACTCATGCATCAAATGAATCGGCTCACCTACCGAAAATCCACCCAATGCGTACCCCGGCAGATCAACACTTGTGACTTGATCTAAAGAGTATTTTCGGTGCTCAAGACTTAAACCACCTTGAACAATTCCGAATAATAAACTTTGCTCACGATTCATGGCTTTGTGTGATCGCAATAACC
>CANBND010000171.1 GCA_947370945.1 Pseudobdellovibrionaceae bacterium
AAGTTATCTTGTGGGTGCGACAAATGCTAAAGGTAACACTCTGGATATTTTGGGAAATTATCAGTCACAATATGAATTGATACAGAATTTAATCGAAATTAAATGGACGCCAAAAAATTTTGAATTTTCAATGTTTATTGAAAACATTAAAAATACGGCAGCAGAAGATTTTAATAAAGCAATTGCTTACGGTGCTTCAGTGACTTGGCAGAAATTAACAGTCACTTATTTAAATCAAAAAATTGAAAACGATGCTGTTTTTGCGATGTTTACAGATTCTGATTTCGCTGATGGGCAAACAAATTCAGAAGGTACAATTCTTTCAATACAATATAAATTAAATAAAAATGCCAACCTTGGTTACGCAGAATATAAAAATAAACAATCAATTGATACTTTACCTACGGATTATCGTCGCCGACATATTGATTTAACGTTTAGTTTTTAGTGATTAATTTGAGGGTGTGTATGATTTTGTGTCCATACTCTTGTTTGTTCAATTTGTTGTTCTATCTCGTTGACTGAAAAGTTTTCGCCCCAAGAGAAATAAACTTTCTTATCTTTTAATTTAAATAATTTCATGAGTGATGAAAATAATTGATCATCATCAATATAAGCACATTCTCGTTGGTGAGAATAGCTGATTTTAAATGGTTGTATTTCAGTTTGAGTGTTTCGTGCGATTTCAAACAGGCCTTTGCGCCAAGGTTTTTCTTCAAGCAATGTCGTAGTTCCTGACGGAAAAGCTGCGATTTGCAAAGTGCCGATGTGATTCAATAATTTTTTTTCAATTTGCAATTTTGTATCTTGTCGAGAATTTTTTGAGTCGCGAATAACGAACAGCGTACCAATTTTTTTGGCCACTGCGCCAATCAAAGGCCATTGGCTGACTTCAGATTTGGCCAAAAAAACAGATTCAGGATGTACAGCCAGCAAAACTAAAATATCTAAATAGCTGATGTGATTGCCAACAAGTATTAATTTATTTTTTAAAGTTGAATGACCAGAAGTTTTTATTTTAAAACCCATAATGCTAAGGGCTTCGATAGAAAATTGTTGTTTTAATAAATTGATATTATTTTTCTTTGAAAAAGATTTGAAATAATAAACCAGCATGCGAAAAAATATATAAATGGTTTTTAAAAAACCTACAAACATAGAATAAGAATGTCTGCGAATGGTTATTCGCGCAATTCAAGATTGTGTTAAGATTTTCACAGGCGCGGATGCTAACATAAACCTGACTTCGCATTTGGCAAAACTCGTGTTCAGATATTTTTACACAACACGGAGGTCGCATGGTCACAGCAGTCATTGATAGCGTCATTCAAACAAGTCAGATTTATTTAACACAGTTAAATAAATGGAATAACAAGGCGGATCTTAAAATAAAGATGGGTCCTTATGTTCTTAAGTTGGCTCAAACTAAATCCGAAGTTCTTGAATGTTTTAAATTGCGCCATGAAGTTTTTTGCAAAGAAATGGCTGGCAGAACCACTCGAACAGGAATGGATTACGACGAATACGATTTATTTTGTGACCATTTAATTATTGTTCATGAAGAGTTTGATGAAATCGTCGGAACTTATCGAATGAATTTTTCGGATACTGCAGAAAAATTTTATACAGATTCAGAATTTTATTTGTCTCAGTGGATTTTAAAACAAAGCGATCCATTTATTGAACTTGGTCGCGCCTGTATTCACATTGATCACCGTCGAGGTATTGTTATATCGCTTTTGTGGCGTGGTATTGCTGAATATATGAAAATGATGAACGCAGAATTATTGATTGGTTGTTCAAGTGTAAAAGTGACTGACGCCAGATCTGCAGCACTGATTTATAAATATTTTGAAATTAATGATAATTTAAATTCAGAAATTTTCTCAGTTAGAAGTAAATACGAAATGGAAGACTTCATTTTTTGGTTGATGATATTTTCACAAGGTTTAACGCCACAACAAATATCAGAGGCTGAAGAAAAAATTCCTTCTTTGTTAAAATCGTACATCAAAGCTGGAGCTAAAGTGGCCAGTTATCCAGCTTACGATAAAGATTTTAATTGCATTGATTTCGTCACTCTGCTAGAACGAAAAAATTTAGATTCTAAATTGGTTCGAAAATTTAATACTTAAACGAATATTTAAGTATTAAATTCTGATTTTATTTTTTCAATAATCCAAGCTGAATCGTCCAACGGCAAATCGTGGCCGGCTGTTGGGTGAATTTTTGCTTGCAGATCCCACGCCGCAGCTATTTTTAGACTGCATTTGTGATGAACAAGGCGATCATTTTTTGAAGTTAAAATCAAAGTTTCAGCGTTTGGCTTTGTTTTAAAATCACCTTGATTAGCCAGCAGTAATTGCTGAACTAAATTTTTGAAGCGAATGGGATGTTTTTTTTGAAAATCAATGGATGCTTGTAAAATTGCTCTGTGGTTTTCGGTATTGGATGTCGCTTGAAGAATAAATTTTTCAATGTCAGTTGGTTTTTTAGAAAATACTGTCAAAAGTATTTTAAAATAATTTTTCGATTTTAATCTGTGGTAAAATGGACTGCTTGAAAAGCTTGAATTAATAACGACCAGATGACTGACGTCATTCGGATAATCATGGGCCCATTTGGTCGCGATCAGTCCACCCAATGAAATTCCGAACAGTCCAACGGGTTCATTCGTGATTTGTATTTGCGTTCGTAATTCTGCAACACAATCAGTTAGATTGTCAGGTGTGTTCAATTCAGATAAATAACCATTACCTGGTAATTCAGGTGTTTCAACGGATTCTAAATTTAAAGCCTGTTGCAATTCAGTTTTAAAATCAAACCAATGAAAATGGCTGCGAGTTAAACCACGAATGAGAATCCATTTTTTTGGAAATTTTTTATTTTTATTCATAATATTTTGCAATTGCTTTTTGTTCGATGTCAGTTTTATTTTTTGGATCAATCTGAGTCCAGAATTGATTTGAAATCAAGGCATGTAATAAAAAATCAAACAGTGGCCGGTGTCTTCGTAAAGTTCGGTGAATACGGTGTTTTTTAATAGGATTAAATAAGCCCGTTTTAGAAAAAATTTGTAGCGGATTTTTCTTAACCCAAATCCATGACCCCATTTCAAGAGTCAAGGGTAAGTAAACTTGATGTTCTTTGCGAACTTTGTAAAAACAGTAGTCCCAAATATCACCATGAGTGAGGTAGACCTTCGATTGCGGTTCGACTTTATAGACATGATGAGGAAACGTTTTTCTGAACAATTGAAATAAAAGATAGAGCTCTGAAATTTGTGTAAATTTATTTTTAGCGTTTGCAAACGGAAACCACAATTGATCTCGAAAACCAAAACCTGAATGAATGTCGAGTGACGCTAACGTATCTGTTGCTGATAAAATATCGCGAACAACCGAGATCACAAATTCAGTTTCTTGTTCTGTGCTGTGGCCGCGAAACCAAGGCAGGTGTGGCCCTTTTTTATGTCCACCCAATAAATAAGGTACGGGATCAAGGGCTTCGACATCAGCATTTCTCATTAAGTCGACGCCATTTCCATTTGACCTTGTTGTTTCAAAATATCCAACAGGATTTGCGAGAGGTAAAAATACGACATGGATATCTTTAAGCATCTTTTGCAAAACAGAGTCCCAAGACAAGCGTTCATGAAAACTATTTAATAACGATAAAGTCAGCTGTGCACCGATGCGCTCAAGGCCATGTATGCCTCCATTGATAAATAACGTTGGTGCTTGGGCATTACCAAAACTGACAGTCATTAGAGGATATTTTTTTTCTTTGAAAGTGATTTCGCCATATTTTTTGACTCGGCCGAACTCATTATAAATTTCATAATTTAAAATAAAATCTTCAAGAGAATGCATTTTCATATCTTAGTTGATTCAATGGTAAAAAAAAGCCCTAAATAATTTAGGGCTTTTTTGAAATAATCAGTGTTGTGTATTTTTAGTTCAGAACATAATCGAAAATGATTGTTTCAGTGATTGTGTCGTCAGGATAAGTCTCAGTTTTTTGTTTCACAGAAACCTTCAGATCGCTGATATCAGCGATACCATTATTATCAACCAGTCCTGAAATAGTTAAATCAACATCGACGGATTGATTTGTTGCAGTTTGCGCTTGATCAGCTAAGCGATTTAAAGCATTGAATCTGAAAAAATCTTCGTTTTTGCGAACGACAGAAGTGACTTTCAAGTCTTTAAAAATTTCAGGCATGAAATAACTAACTACGTAGACTTTGTCTGAATTTGTATCGATAGTTAAATTTTCAATGCAAATCTCTTTTGGTGTGTAAGCGCTTGCAAATTCAATTTGTTCAGTCTTCATTCTGTAACAAACTTGATTTTGAACATGATCTTCAGGGCCTGCGAAACTATTGATTGCTGTTAATATAAGTGCCGACATTAATAATTTTTTCATTTAGAACTCCTTTGTTAAAATTGATGAATTTAGTTTCGAGGGTATTGTTAACACAAAGATTTTATTTTTTGTGTTAATATTTGATTAGGAATGACTTATTTTTTTAAATTGCTATATTCGATTCTATATGAGTAAACGTAAAATTATCCCAGCATTGGTCATTATTCTAACAGTCTTTGGTTTTGCGCATTGGTTTATGTTTGTTACTGTCGCGCGGTCTATTCCTGATGGAAGTCATCAAAATTTAACTTTTACCATCTTATTTATCTATTTGTTTGGGTTACTGGCTATGCCAGCAGGATTTTTGGCCTCAAGAAGTAATAATAGTAAATTTAAATGGCTCACTTGGATGGGTTATATTTGGATGGGTGTTTTTAATATTCATTTATTATTTTCATTCTTAGAATTTGTGACGGTATTATTTATTCAACATAATTATTCTTACTGGGTTTTGTTTGCGACAGCGATTGTTTCAGTTTGGGCGTTGTACAAAGGTTTAAAATTTCCAAATTTAATACGCCATGAAATCTCTGGACCCGCAGAAATTAAAAATTTTAAAATAGCACAGATTTCAGATTTGCATGTGGGAATGCTTCACTTGAACCAAGAATGGCTGAATCGTATTGTTCAAAAAATAAATTCTGAAAATCCTGATATGATTGCGATTACTGGTGATCTTGTGGAGGGTGATTTTTCTAAGATTTCAAAAATGTTATTGCCACTTCAGAATTTAAAATCAACATGCGGTACATTTTATATCACTGGCAATCACGAATATATTCACGCTGGCGATTGGGAAGGCTATTTGGAAAGTTTGGGGATTGTCTCTTT
>CANBND010000172.1 GCA_947370945.1 Pseudobdellovibrionaceae bacterium
GGACATTATAAAAAATGTCGATGTGGCTTTGGGTAAAGCGGTTGATTACAATGCGTTCGATGAAAATTCAGAACCTGTTCTAAGGCATTTTCAATCCGGAGAGTTAGACAAATTATTTAATTTTGACTTGTCACCTAACGCCTTGGTTATGAAATATGAAAATCTGATTTCGGAATACGTGGGTATGGATAAAATTACTGAATATGTGCGCAGTCAAAAAATTTATGATTTCCGTGACATTATCAATATCACAGCCTTGTGGAGACCATGGTGTCTTGAAATCGTTGATCGTCTAAATTTGTATAAAGAAGCAAAAAATATAATATTTAAATACGATTTTTTAGATTCGTGCTTACAAAAAATGCTTGAGCCCAATTTTGGAATTATTATCTATCATGAAGATATATTGCGGATTATTCAGTATTATACAAATTGGAACTTTGATCGTTGTAATCGAATTCGAAAGATATGTTATGATGAAAAACAAAATGAAGATTTAGATTGGATCGAATTTAAGAATTTAGTTAGCCATCAGATCAGTGATCTTATTCAAGAAGAAAGCCGTTGGGCTTTTTGTATGCCGCATGCTATTGCTTTTGCTGAATTTACAAAGCAAACAGCAATTTTAAAAAGTCTGCATAAAGAAATTTATTATTCTGAAATTGAAAAGTTTGAAAAAAAACATGGCTACACATGGGATGACATTGGTATTAAAATGAAAGGCGTATCGCTATTGCAAGATTAAACAATTAAGCAGTTTTTTTATAAAGACTGCGCTTGTAACTTTGCAAATCATAATACCCGTAAGTTTTTGTACGATAAACTTCGGTCACAGCTGAAATTATTTCTTCTTTGATTTCGCCAGAAATTTCAAGTGGGGCATAGTTTTGTAAATGGTTAAATTCTTCCATCAACTGCAAATGAACGCGCTGGATAAATTCGGCAGCGTTTTCCATAGGGAAAAGCGAGTTTTGGATTTCTTCATCAATTATTTGCGCGATCAATAGTTTCATTACTTCTTTTTTCGGGAATTTGTTGTGCAATCTTGAGTCTGCGTTTAGTCTAATTTTGTGAAGTCGCCGCATTTTTTTGAATTCAAAGAGCTAGTCCAGTATTTATCTGATGAACTTTCGGGTGCACAGTTGCAAGAAATTATGTCGTGTGCAGATGGTTTAGTTTTAGGTTTTTATCGCTTTCAAACACCCGTTGTAGGAGCTGCAAAAGCAGTTTGGTTAGTTGTTGATTTAGACACGCAGTTTCCATTTCTGGGGCTTTTTGATCACAATCCATGGCACGGACTAAAGTCAGCAAAACCGTTGGGACTATTTTTGAATTCTAATTTTAAAAATCATAATGTATCAAAGATTGATTTAGTTTCAGATCAAGGTCGTGTTGTGCGGTTTGATTTTTCAACAGATTTGAATTTGTTTTTTGAAATTCGAATCATCCCCAAACAACCGAATATGATCGCAGTTCGTGAAAGAAAAAAAATTTCTTGGGAAAAGGTCAAAGAATTAACAAATGGCGGTAGCGAAGAATTTTTATCGACTGAAATTGAATCCCGATCTGTTCCTTATATGTTTAAACAATGGCACGATCGCCGATCAAAATCAGCCAAGGGTGATAATGTTAAAAAAATATCTGCAGCAAGCCCCTATGACAAATGGGTCAAGCAGCGGCAAAAAGATATCGACAAAAAGAAAAAAGCCATTGATTCATTAAATGAACAAATCGAAAATCCATTGATTTTGTCGTATTCCCAAGCGGGTGAACATCTGAAGGTTTACGGATTTAAAAATTTACCGCTCGAATTTTCTAAGCTGGTCGATTTTGAAAAAAAAGTTTCATACAATATCGAAAAATCATTTGAAAAAGTAAAACAATTGCAATCTAAAGCCGTCGGCGCTGAAAAACGCAAACAAATACTTGACGCAGAAATTATGAAATTAAATGATCTGTCTGAACCAACATTTTCTAAATCATTGCAAAATTTGGCCTTGGCCAAATCAGCGCAAATGCAGCGAAAAAAATCAGATGCGCAAGTTCGAAAATTAGTTTTGGATGAATCCAAAGGTTTAGTTTGCTGGATGGGCAAATCCGCTGTTGAAAATTCAAAATTACTTCGTGAATCTAAAGCATGGGATTTATGGATTCATCTCAAAGATTACCCCAGTGCTTATGCGATTTTACAAAAAAATAAAGATCAAAGTATATCGGATCAATTATTATTAAAGGCAGCAACGTGGTTAGCCACGGAAAGTTTGAAATCAAAAAAAATGCTCGAAGGCGCAAAGTTGGCTGTTGTCATTGTTGAATGCCGACATGTTCGCGCGTTAAAGGGCGACAAGCTAGGGCGCGTTACATATCATTACCCTCGTGAAATGTTGATTACAGTTTAATTTTTGCTATCATATTTTTATCGCTTACAACGGATGGTGGCTGATAATGATAGAAGTTTTAAACTTAACAAAAAACTATGGTGATCGCACGGCGATCGATAATTTAAATTTCAAAATTGAAAAAGGCGATGTTGTAGGCTTGTTGGGTCCAAACGGTGCCGGTAAATCAACGACAATGAAAATCATTACGGGTTTTATGTCGCCCACATCAGGCGTTGCACGCATTGGTGGTTTTGATGTTTTTGAAAGCCCGCTTGAAGTGAAAAAGAAAATTGGTTATTTGCCAGAAACACCTCCGTTGTATTTAGATATGACCGTCGAAGATTATTTGCGTTACGTGGCTGAATTAAAATTAGTACCAAGCGCAGAAATCAAAAAAAATATTGAAAAATCATTATTAAAAACACAACTGTTGTCTGTACGTAAGCGAGTCATTCGAAATTTATCTAAAGGTTTCAAACAACGCGTGGGTATCGCACAAGCATTGGTATCAAATCCAGAAGTCTTAGTTTTGGATGAGCCCACCGTTGGACTTGATCCAAAACAAGTCGCTGAAATTCGCGAACTGATCAAAGAATTAAAAGGTTCACACACAATTATTTTATCGACTCATATTTTATCTGAAGTTCAAGCCACCTGTAATAAAGTAATTATTATTCACCAAGGCAAAATTGTCGCCCAGGATTCGATTGATCAAATTGAAAAAATGAATCAAGGATTTGTGACTTTGAATTTAAAAACAAGAGCAGCAAAAAACATAAAATTAATTCTTGAAAAAATCGAAGGCGTTAAGTCAGTATCAGCATCGGATGATTTGACTTATGTTATTGAAATGAGTGATCGCGCTGATCTGACAGACGACATCGCAGCAGAAGTTTTGAAATCGGGCGCAGGTTTAGTAGAATTGGTCAGATCTAAGAACCAACTCGAAGACGTATTTTTAAGATTAACCTATGGTCAAGGTGTGAATCAGCAAGAGAATCATCAGGTCACGAACGAGGTTTTAGTATGAAAATGATTTGGATTATTTTTAAAAAAGAATTTTTGGGTTTTTACAAAAGCCCACTTTTTTATTTGATCGCATTTTTGTCGACAATTTTATTAAGTATTACATTTTCGATGGGGTTACAAAATTTTGCGATGACGATATCAAATTCCATGTATCAAATGGGTGTGTCGTCGCAGCAAATGAATATTCATTATTCTGTATTTTTGCAGCATTTGTCTTTTTTAAATTTAATGTTCATGTTTTTTGTTCCCGCATTAGCTATGCGATTAATCGCTGAAGAAAAGAAAACCAGAACATTTGATTTGTTGTTAACGTCACCGGTTGAATCTTTTCAGATTGTGATCGGTAAATTTTTAGCTTTATTTTCTGTTGTTTTTTCAATTACCTTGGTCGCGTGTATTTATTTTGTGATTAGTCGCCGTATGTTTGAATTTAATTGGGGGCCGACATTGGTTGCAGCCTTTGGTATATTGTTGGTTGGTGCAGTTTACTGTGCAGTCAGTTTATTTGCATCCAGTTTAACTGAAAACACGATGATTTCATTTTCGTTGGGGATTGTTTTTAATATTTCATTATGGATTTTGGGTGGATTATCAGAAGTTTTTGAAGGCCCCATTTCAAAACCAATTTTTGAACAAATTTCTTTGAATCAGCATTTGCAGGGAATGATCGAAGGCGTATTAAAAACAAATGGGTTGATATTTTTTTGCAGCTTGATTTTTCTGTTTTGTTTTCTGACCGAACGACTGGTTGAATCAGCCCGATGGAGAGCGTAGCCGTGAAATCTTCTTTGAAATCAAAAAGTAATCTTATTTTAACAGTTGCCTTTGTATTATTAATTTCTTTGGGTGGTTTGTATTTTGCGATTCAATCGTGGATGCCATTTATGTGGTTTTTATTAGTTCCTGCAATTTTAGGAATTTGCGGATGGTTTTTTATCGAACGTGCGTTGATATTTGATTTTTTTACGATGAAAACGACCAAGCAGGGTCTGAATATGGGAGTTTTGGTTGTCATAGCAGCGACACTTTTGATTTTTGTGAATTTTTTTGCTGCACGATACAATAAAACCTTGGACTTGTCTGCAACAGGTCAATACACACTGTCAGATCAAAGCAAAAAAATT
The DNA here is from genome assembly GCA_947370945.1 of Pseudobdellovibrionaceae bacterium. Taxonomy (GTDB): domain Bacteria; phylum Bdellovibrionota; class Bdellovibrionia; order Bdellovibrionales; family Bdellovibrionaceae; genus Pseudobdellovibrio. Next base: position 4,535 of record CANBND010000172.1, read on the forward strand.
ATTGATGCAGCCACCGCGGGCACCGATGAAAATATTCAAGTCTACTTTTTTTACAAAGAAGGTCTTGAAGGTGTTGAGTTTTCAAAAAAATCTTTTTCATCGCTGGTCAAAGTCTATCAAGAGTATTCTGCAAAAATTAAATTTGAATATGTTGAAATGAATTCGCATCCAAAATTAACACAAGACTTTGGGGCTAATAAGGGCAGCGGCGAAGCATTTGTTGAATATAAAGGTCAAAAAAATCGAATCGAAGGTCAGTTTTCTGGCCAAGGATTGCAAAATTTTTCAGAACAACAATTCACAAATGCATTAATCAAAACAACTCGAAAAACAAAAAAATCTGTTTATTTTGTACAGGGTCATAGCGAAAGAAATCTTGAAAGTGAAAAAGACGAAACAGGCGTTTTGTCTTTGAAGCAAATGCTTGAAAAAAATTCATTGGTGGTCGGAACAATTAATTTAATTGAAAAAAATGAAATCCCAGCCGATGCGAATGCCGTTTTGATTATCGGTCCACAGCAAAAATTTCAAAAATTTGAAATTGAAACATTGCAAGCCTATTTAACAAATGGCGGATCATTGATTTTAGCTTTAGATCAAAAAAATACGGCGGGCCTAGATGGTTTCTTAGATCAATTCGGTTTAGTTCACGAAAAACAATATATATTTAATATTTTAAATTCACCGATGGGGCA
>CANBND010000173.1 GCA_947370945.1 Pseudobdellovibrionaceae bacterium
ACTTTTTTTGCTTTTTTCTTAGCCATGGTTGCTCCTCTCGGGTGATTCTATTTCTAAAATCACGTTGTTGTTGTTTGCGACTTTTCAGTCTCCCTTAATAAAATGTTAACAAAATGATTTGATCCGTCAACTCTTTTTTTTCTTGCACGATTATTGCGATGAACAGTTCAAGAAACAAGAGGTGTGCATGATTTTCTTTTTACTTTCGGTTTTCGGTTTGGCGGTCATAAATCAGTTTTTGTTCCGGCTTCACAAAGTTGAAATCATTTCCAGACAAAAAACTCATGTTCTATTTTGGATTTCGATCATCCCAATACTTTTTTTTCTATTTTTCAAAGATCCAATCATCATACTCAGTGTTTATATCGGCATATTTTTGCTGGGCTTGATACTTTTCTTCATTTTATTTGAAAAAATCATGCAAAGCGTGTTTGAAAAATCTAAAATCCAATTGTTAGATAGTTTGATTTTACAAATTCGCATCGGTCATTCGCCACAAAAAGCACTCGCAGAAGCTTTGTATTGCAGTTCAAACCTTGAAAAAAAAATTTTCGATCCGATAAAATATGTTTTCACATCAAATTTTTCAGATGAACAAATTCAATTTCAGTTCACTAAACACTATATATTAGAACTGAGAACAATTTTGCTGTCATCATCACGAGTTGTTGATCAAATTCAAAGTTTTCGAGACGGATTAAAAATTCAATTTCAATTCCGACATAAAACCAAACAAGTGACCCAACAAATTAAAGCTCAAGCGATTGTCGCGCTGATGATTTACGTGCTGATCTTTTTTATTTCGTATTCAAATCTTGGATTGCATGAGTATCCGCGGTTAATGATGGTTTCTGCGCTCATGTTTATGGCTGGATTGATTTTAGTGTTTAAATTAGGAGGAAGTATCAAATGGAAAATATAAAGCTACCATCAAGCCTGCTGTTGATTTGGGATATTAAAAGAGTGCTTGAAAAAAATCAATCCTTACAAATTGGGATTAAATTTTTCCTGTCACGACAATTAAAGTGCCGTTTTTCGCGGGCTTTCGCTGATTTATATCGTGATCAGATGTTAAAAACGTATAAATCTGAAAATTTATCTTCAAATGAGAAGCAAAATAAATATTTAAGTCCAGAAAAATTTAATGTTCCACAGCGTGCTTTAATGTTTTTGATCGTCAAAGGTTTGGCGGGTTTGCCGATTTACGAAAATATTAAATTGCTAGAAAAAGAATTTGTTATTCACTGTGAAGACGATATTCAAGGTCATATTATGAAACTGCCGCTTTTATTACAAATTCCAATGTTGGGTCTGCTTTTTCCGGCGATTATGAGTATGTTGATTATTCCAGCGTTGGGAATGTTAAGATTCTAAGTTGCTCCTCGGTGGAAATAACAACTTAACAAATATAAATATTGAGAATCTGCAGATAATCTTTAAAATGATCTCATCTTAAATAGTGAGGTTTAAATGAATTCAGCAAAAGACATCTCAGTTCTGGTTTCAGAGCTTTCTAAAACAAAACCAAATCTGGCCTTAGTTAAATCTGTTTGTGAAAAAACAGGATTTCAATATTCAGACGATTTAATTCAATTAATGTCAGATATTCTGATGAATATCGACGCGTCTAAAAAAAATTCATCCAGTAATCTCAAATTGAAACAAAATAACGTAAAAAATCAAAATAAAAACAACGATCAAGCAAGGATTTAATCATGTCACTTCAAATTTCAAACAGTATTCTGGAAACCATCGGATCGACGCCGCTGGTACGTTTAAATAAAATCACAAAACACAATCCAAAAATATCTCAGCATCAGTTTTTTGCTAAAATGGAATATTTTAATCCAGGTGGTTCAACCAAAGACCGCATCGCTGTCGCATTAATCGAAGCGGCTGAAAAGCGTGGAGAATTAAAACCTGGCGGCACAATCGTTGAAGCCACGGCTGGAAATACCGGAATGGGTTTGGCACTTGTGGCTGCAGTTAAAGGTTACAAATGTATTTTTGTATTACCTGCAAAAATGTCTGAAGAAAAACGCGCAATGCTTCGTGCATACGGTGCGCGTGTAGTGATTACTCCAATGGGTGTTGAACCCGAAGATCCAATGAGCCATTATTCTGTCGCAAAAAAAATTGCGATGACATTGAAAGAAAAAACGAACAACTGTTTTTACGCAAATCAATATCATAATCTGGATAACATGCAGGCCCATTATGATGTGACGGGACCTGAATTGTGGAATCAGACCAAAGGTGAAATTGATTATTTCGTCGCAGGCGTTGGCACGGGCGGAACGCTTTCGGGTGTTGCAAAATATTTGAAAGAAAAAAATCCAAACGTTAAAATTCTGTGTACAGATCCTGTGGGCAGCATTTTATATGACCTTTATTATCACGGAAAAATCGTTGATCCGCCGGGATCGTACAAAGTCGAAGGCGTCGGCGAAGACATGTTGCCAGACAATTGCAAAATTAAAACTTACGACGATTTTGTTAAGGTTAATGATTATGAAGCTTTCACGACAACTCGAAAACTTGTTGTTGATGAAGGCTTATGTGTCGGACCTTCCAGCGCATTAATTTTGGCAGGGGCTATGAAGTTTGCAGAAACCGTCACAAAGCCTTCAAAATTTATCGTGATGATGCCGGATTCTGGGAAATCTTATTTAAGTAAAGCATTTAACGATCGTTGGATGTTTGAAAATGGATTTTTATCAGACAATGAAATGAAAACAGCTTTTAACGTTGAAATCTTAGCCGAACAGGAATTAAAAAATTATGTCTGATATCAAAGATAAAATGAAATTTTCAACACGCGCAATTCATGCGGGCCAAAATCCAGATCCAACAACAGGCGCGATCATGACGCCAGTTTATTTAACATCAACGTATGTGCAGGAATCACCCGGTGTCCATAAAGGCTGGGAATATTCGCGCACGCATAATCCAACACGAAAAGCCTATGAAAATTGTATGGCAAATCTTGAATCTGGCAAATTTGGTTTTGCCTTTGCCAGCGGCTGTGCAGCGACGACAACAATTTTACACATGTTAAAAATGGGCGATCATGTTATTGCAATGGACGATATGTACGGCGGTACATTCAGATTATTTAATCGAGTCTTAAAAAATAATGGTTTTGAATTCACATACACAGATCTAACAAATTCAAAAAATTTAGAATCTGCGATTAAACCAAATACAAAAATGATTTGGCTTGAGACTCCGACGAATCCGACTTTGAAATTGGCCGACATTCGTACGATTTGCGAAATGGCTAAAAAGAAAAATATTCTCGTCGTGGTTGATAACACATTCATGTCGCCAATGTTTCAACGTCCACTTGAACTGGGCGCAGATATTGTTGTTCATTCAGCAACAAAATACATTGGTGGTCACAGTGATATGGTGGGCGGAGTTTGTGTTACATCAAATCCGCAAATCGCAGAGACGTTGGCTTTTTTAAGTAACACCATGGGTGGAATTCAAGGGCCGTTTGATTCGTTTTTGGCTTTGAGGAGTTTAAAAACTTTGCCGATTCGAATGAAAGCCCATAATGAAAATGCGATGAAGGTCGCAAATTATTTAGAAGCTCATTCGCAAGTTGAAAAAACAGTTTATCCGGGCCTTCAAAGTCATCCGCAACATGATTTAGCAAAAAAACAAATGCATGGTTTCGGCGGTATGATCACATTTTTTATTAAGGGCGGATTACCAGCGGCACAGAAATTTTTAGAATCTGTGCAGATTTTTGCACTGGCTGAATCATTGGGCGGGGTTGAATCGTTGATTGAACATCCTGCGATTATGACGCACGCATCAGTTCCGATTGAACAGCGTAAATTATTAGGCATTGATGATTCTTTAATCAGATTGTCTGTCGGAATCGAAGATTGTGATGATTTATTAGCAGATTTAAAGCAAGCCTTTGAAAAAGCGAAATCAGTCTAAGGGTTGGTTTTAAAGAGCAGCTGATTATTATTTTTCGGTGATTTGTTGACATAAATTCACCGACTCGTTAATTTGCTTATTCACTTTTAAATCTATTTTTCAAAGTGGCCGGGTAGCTCAGTTGGTAGAGCAGAGGACTGAAAATCCTTGTGTCGGCGGTTCAATTCCGCCTTCGGCCACCATTTTCACTTATATCTAGGGGCTCTTCTTTTTTAATCGTTGGTAAATTCAAAAGGCTCTTCTTTTTTAATCGTTGGTAAATTCAAAAAGTCTTTCAAGAACAGGCATTTAGTGTTCTTAATCGATAGTTTTTAAAGCTCTTATATCCGCAAGCCTTTCTCTGGACGAGCTTTGCGGTTCTATTAAAAGCTTCCGTTCTTGCATTTGTTAACCCAGTTTCAAAATAAAGTAAAATCTCTTTTTTCCACCTTTCCATTGTTTTTGCTAACTTTAATAAGGCCTTATGCCCTGTGCTTTTTAATTGATTCATAAACTTATAAAAACCGTGGACAGCACGAACAACACCCTTCGTTCTGTAAAATTCAAACAGCCTTTCTTTAGCTCGATAAATCATATCCAACTCAGGATGCTGTTTTAAATATTTATCCACATCTGATCGTAAAAAATAATCCATCTTCATTCTGTTTTTTAAAACTAATTTTTTAATCAATAGCTCTTGTCGATGACCGTGAATATCTTTTTGTATTTTCATAATCGTTGGCGTGAGTAACCTTAATACATGGAATTTATCCGCCACAATCATCGCATTTGGAAAAAAATCTTTCACAAATTTTTTGTACGTCGATGACATATCCATCGCCACTAATTTTACATTCTCACGCCCTGGTAAATGACTCAGCTGTTCAATTAAATTCTTTGTGTTTTTACCTTCAACCATTTCATATAAACGCTTTTTATTCATATCAGTAATCACTGTCGCATAGTCAACGTAGCCATTTCTTCGACTGAAAAAATGCTCATCAATACCAATAACACTGGGCCAACCGTAATTTATTTTTTCTTTAAGTTTAATATCCTGATACTTATAAAAAACTTTGTACGTAAAACTTGATGAGCAATGATAACGCTTTTGAACCTCACTAATACTGCTAAACTTTTCACACATTTCGGCAATAAATTTTTCAAATCTTCCGGTGCTCCGCTGATTTAATTTAAACCCATCGATTTTTTCAACAAATGG
>CANBND010000174.1 GCA_947370945.1 Pseudobdellovibrionaceae bacterium
TCTTTTTCTACGCGCGAAGCCAGATGAACATAATTTTGAATCGTGTGATTTTCAATTATTTTTTGCGCATCCAACCATTGATAATTTTTTTCATTCATTAAAATTTCGACTTGCAAAATCAAATCCGGCAAAATCGGCTTTAAATAAATTGCTAAAATTCGAAATGCATTTAATGTCGTTGTTAAAACTTTTTGAGTTTCAATAGGATCTGTGTCTGAAGTTTTCCAGGGGGATTTGTCGTCAAAATATTTATTTGTTAATTCGGCCAATTCGCGAATCGCCGTTGTGGCCTTTGCTGTATCACGAGCATCATACAATTTTGCAATGTTTTCAGATTCAGCCTGAATTTTTTGTAAAAGAATTTTTCCGTCAGCATCGCAGACCGACATTTGATTATTAAATTTTTTATTAATCATCTGTGCACCACGCGATGCCAGATTCACAATTTTTCCGACGAGGTCAGAATTTACACGGTTTGTAAAATCTGTGAAACTCAGATCCAGATCGTCAATTGAACCATTTAATTTTGTCGCATAATAATAACGTAAATACTGTGGATCTAAGTATTTTAAATACACGCTGGCTGAAATAAATGTGCCTTTGGATTTACTCATTTTCTCGCCGTTCACCATGACGTGACCGTGAACGTTGACTTTTGTTGGCGTTCTGAAATCTGCACTTTTTAATAAAGCAGGCCAGAATAGCGTGTGAAAATAAACAATGTCTTTACCGATAAAATGATAAACTTCAGCTGTTGAATCAGTGTCCCAAAATTCTGAAAGTTTCCGTCCTTGTGTTTTTAAAAACTGTTCACTTGCCGAGATGTAGCCCATCGGCGCGTCGACCCAAACATAAAAATATTTTTTGTCTTCGCCGGGGATTTTGATACCGAAATAGGGTTCGTCTCTGGAAATATCCCAATCGCGTAAATCTTCGTTGAACCATTCCAGCATTTTTTTTGAAATTTCAGGTGCGGTATGTGTTGATAACCAATCCGTCAGAAAAGATTTAAATTCATTTAATTTAAAAAAGATATGATCACTTGGTTTTTTTACAGGATGTGTTCCGCACAATGAGCAGCCCGGATTTTTTAATTCATTGGGGCCGTAGGTTGCTCCGCAAACATCACAGCTATCACCATATTGATCGGTCGCCGAACATTTCGGGCATGTGCCTTTGACGAAACGATCGGGCAAAAACATTTTGTCATGTTCACAATACAATTGTTCAATCGGTTTTTTATGAACAAAGTTTTTAGCCTTCATTCGTTCGTAAAACAATTCACATAATTTTTTATTTTCGTCAGAATTTGTCGATCCGTAATGATCAAAATTAATCGAGAACGCTTTGAAATCTTTCAGATGGTCATGATAAGATTTTTCAATCCATGATTCAGGGGTAACGCCTGCATTTCTGGCGGCGATCATGATCGGAGTTCCATGTGTATCATCGGCACAAATAAATAAACATTCGTGACCGTTCATTTTTTGAAAACGTGAATAAATATCGGCTTCGATGTGTTCCATCATGTGACCTATATGTATGGGTCCGTTGGCATACGGTAATGCGCAGGTAATTAATATTTTACGTTTCGGTTGGGTTGCTGGCGTTGTCATGAAAACCTCTGATGAATAAAAATTTTGAAGATTAAAAAATATATTACAGCTCGATTTGAATTTTTTCTAAAAGCTCAGGATCTGAGAGAACCATTTCTCCACCGATGGCAATGGCTGTTAATGGATTTTCGGCTAAACGAACGGGGATGCGAACTTCGGATTCAATTTTGGCGCACAATTCTTTAATTAATGCTCCGCCGCCAGCCAAAGTAATTCCTGAATCTATAATATCAGAAACCAATTCAGGTGGTGTATTTTCAAGGGCGTTCAGGATACCATGGATAATTTGTTGAATTGAGTCTGATAACGCCATTCCAATATCTTCAGACGATATTGTTTCTGTTTTTTGAAAGCCCGTATCTAAATCGCGACCCTGAATTGTCTCAGTAATAATATTTTTTTTCGGCAGAGCCGTTGCTAATTTTAATTTTAAAAATTCGGCTTGCTGGTCAGTCACAATCAGTTTCTTTGTTTCCTTGAGGTAACGCACAATGATTTCATCAAACTTGTGACCACCTAATCTTAAGGGTTCGCAAAAAACAATATCTGCTAATGCAATCACAGCAATTTCAGTTGAGCCGCCGCCAATATCAATAATCATTTGCCCAGTGGCACCCTTGACCGGAAGTCCGGCACCCAATGCTGCAGCCATAGGCTCATCGATTAAAAATGTTTTGCTTGCACCTGCGGATCTGCAGGCTTCGGTGACGGCACGTTTTTCAACATCTGTAATTCCGTACGGAAGTGACACGACAACTTTGGGTCTTGATAAAGAAATTTTTTTGATCGCTTTTGATAAAAAAGTTTTTAGCATAACTCGAGTTGCATCAAAATCTGCAATAACGCCGTCTTTGATGGGCTTAATAACAATGATATGGCCGGGGTTTTTTTTTAATATTTCGCGGCCTTCAAGACCTAAACCTAAAATTTTTCTTTTTTTAGGGTCGATATCTGAAACCATAACTTCGGAAGGCTCATTTAAAATTAAACCGCGTCCGCGACCTACAATCAAAGTATTCGCAGTGCCCAGATCAACATAAATATCGGCACCAGATGTTGTTGAACCCAATAACCAATTCAGCATATTAGTGTTTGATGTATCCGGTTGAGCCTTCAAAAGGAAAACTGCAAAATACAGAAATTGAAGAAATTGATTTATTCATATTTAAATTTAATTCAGCGCCAACGTGACGATCGTCTCTTGGAAACCATTCAGCACCGACTGTGAATTGACTTGCAGTAAAGCTTGCGTCCTTTGTTGAAACATAAGTAATCGGTAATGCAATGTACGGAATCATATTGCCATAACGTGTGTCGGCTTTTTTTGAAATGATCGGGGCGACTTGCAAATTAACAAAATTTAATTCTTCATCACGCGCGTAACCGATAGCTCCACGAAGACCCATTGCTGGTTGGCGATCAACATCAGGAAAAGGAACCCACTTCATCGAAGCTTGTGTCCAGAAATCTGTTTTGCCTGCGCCGAAAGTAATGCGTCCATCAACGTCATCAAATAAATGCATATCAGCATAAACGCCGACATTGAATCCGCCGCCGTCAGAAATTAAAAGTTGCGGGGCTATGCCAATTTTATAAAAATTTTCGGGCATAATTTCGGCTGTTTCATTCACAGTGAAATAGGCTTGTGCTGTATTAAAAGTAATTGCGACAGTTAGGGCTAAAAATATTTTTTTCATCATGAATATATTGAAGCATCAAGACTTCAGTTTGACAAACCATTTAAAAAGCACCCAAAATAGATTCAGTGAATCTATTAAAGCTATCTACTGTCATCATAACTAAAAATGAGCAGCAAAATATTGCGCGCTGCCTATCATCAGTCAAAGATTTCTGTGATGAAATTTTAGTTTATGATTCGGGTTCAACAGACGAAACAGTCAATATTGCGAATAAAATGGGCGCAAAAGTTGTTTCGGGTGAATGGCTGGGTTTTGGTGCAACAAAGTATAAGGCCACGAATCTGGCCAAAAATGATTGGATTTTGTCGATCGATGCCGACGAAGAAATTTCAGATCAATTAAAACACGAAATTCAAAATAAATTTTCGCAACTTGAATCTGAATCCGCGTACGCATTGCCAAGAAGTTCATTTTATTTAGGTCGCTGGATTCGTTTTGGTGGATGGTCGCCAGATTATCAAGTTCGACTATTTCATAAACAGTTTTCACAATGGAACACAAGTGCAATTCACGAAAAGGTTCAATCGCAATCAGTTCAATATTTCACTGAAAAATTAAATCATTATGTTTTTAAAAACATCAGTCACCAAGTTCAAACGAATGATCGATATTCAGGGCTGTTAGCAGAAAAAATGAAAATTGACGGTAAAAAATTTAGTTGGTTTCATTTTTTAACGAAACCGAGTGTTAAATTTATTGAGTGTTATTTTTTAAAGTTAGGAATTTTTGATGGCTATGCGGGTTTTGTGATCGCAAAGAATGCAGGTTATTCCGTATTTTTAAAATGGGCGAAACTGAAAGAACTGAGTCAAGCATGAGATTTTGTTTGCTGATCGCAATCTTTATTTTTGGAACACAAATATTTGCGGCCAACGAATACCAAGTTATTCATTCAATCGGTGAACCTGTCGCCTTGGTTTCTGATTCAAACAAAATCAATCTGTCAAAAAAAACGATTTTAAATCAAGATTTCAAAATTCAATCAACAGAAAAACAATTTGTTAAAATTATTTTGAACCAAAATTTTGAATTAAGTATTTTTAACGATACTGAAATTTTAATTCAATCTATTTTTACATCCGACGGCTATCCATCGACGTCGGTGCAGTTAGCGCATGGTCAAATTGCTTTTCGCAAAATACAAAAAAACGCTGACAATTTGGTCGAGGTTAAAAAAACAAAGTTGTTGTCAAAAATACGTCTGTCATCAGGTTTTTTCGAATGGGATTTTGATCAAGATTCAAAATTTGATTTTTGGGCTAAGTTTGATGAAAAAAAACCTAATATTGAATTTTGTAACCGTGAAAAAAATCTTGAAGTGGTCCTCTTCGATCATGAAAAGAAAATAAATTTAACAAATCTTGAAGGTGTTATTTTTGACGGTGAATTCATGGGAGATGCTGACCACCACAAAATAGCTTACGATATTTTGTTAAAAGGGCGAAAAATTCCCAAAGGACATTGGCTAGAAAAAATAAAATGCAGCTTTGATCAGGTTGTTCAGCAGGAAAAACTGATTACTGAAGCGGACCATCTCGTGAAAAAAAACGCAAATATGGCTGTGCAAAAAATAAAAAATCTAAAGATATTAAACGATTCAAAATTTTTATGTCATTTGCCCTATGGTCAGTTGCACGATTGTGCGTGGATTAAATCGGCGGGGCAATGTGTACGGACACGATGTAATGCCGAAGGTAAATGGTCAGATTCACAAATCATCGTCAACGAAGATGC
>CANBND010000175.1 GCA_947370945.1 Pseudobdellovibrionaceae bacterium
ATGGTGTTTTCAAAGCCGGCATGGGTTCAAATCAAACTTTCCCAGGAATGTATGACAACGGAACTTTAGAGGCGAATTATAATTTTTGGTTTAGCTCGAGCAATCAATTGGTTTTCTCTGGAGTATTCGAAGATCAGTACGGCGCAATCACTGTTACATTGGTTCCAGAAAGCACATCAACATGTGGTGGTAATGATGCCGAGCCTTGCACAACAAGTCCTTACAAAGGTTATGTATATTTTAAAAACTTTGCGACGACACCAGCTCCGCACGGTACGCAACGTTCTTGTTGGTTCATTTACACAGGTCCGTATGATTGCCGTTCAAATGTGATCGCAACAAAAAGTGGATTGTTCCCTGGAGCAGAAGCTGGTTACCAATTGCTTGGAACATTTAACGGCGTCAACGTAAACAAAGCATTTAATATTCAATAAGGAGAATTTTTATGAGAAATTTTGCAAGAACACTTTTAGCGCTGACAGTTTTGACAACTTTGTCGGCTTGTCCAAAAAATAATAATACGGCCACTTCGCCAACATCAAATGTTTATGTGAATTGCGTGAATTGTGATTCAACAATCAATGGTCAAGAGTTTTTAACCACAGAATCAACTGAATATAATAATGCTTTTGTGATGCATTTGGGTTTTAACGGCGACGGACAAAGAACAGGTTTATATTATAACGTTTCGCAATATCAAGGTGTGATAGCAGCCAGTCGTGGTGATTTAACAATTCAACAAAGTTTGTTTCAAGGTTATTGCTTTATCCCAATGGGTACATATTCGATCGGAACTTTATCAACAGGTCAATACGGCGCTGGAATTATTCAAAATTTAAAATTAGTTGCGAATGGCCCAGCAAATTTAGTCATTAATATGAATGTCGCACAGATTTCTTCATCCAATAATCGTGATCAAAACGGTCTACTTTTACCAATACAAAGGTTATTCAGTACACAAACGGTGATTGAATCAGTGAATGGTCAAATTTGTAATTTGCCAGTTACGATACGATAGCGATTCGTTAATTATTTTATAATTTTGATTTCGTAAAAATCATTTGCCAAAAAATAAAATCCAATCAAACATAGAGGCATGACTTTACCTCTATGGATTGATTTCTTCGATGATTTGCAACATGTCCGCGGCCGTTCTCAAAATACGATCATGGCCTATCGACGTGATATTGAAATGTTCATCAAATTCAAAGACAAATTTAAAATCACAAATTTAACAGATAATAAAAAAATTCCCGAATTTTATGAATTTATGAAAACCGAAGGTTTGTCACAACGATCGCAGGCCCGTGTGATCAGCAGCCTTCGTACGTATTTTAAATTTTGTGAAACACGCGGAATGAAATCACCTGAACTTCGTGAATTGCGACCACCCAAAGTTAAAACCACATTACCTAAAATTTTAACGGCCGAAGAATTTGAAAAATTATTTATTTCAAGCGTGGTTCAAGACCAACCTAAAAATATCAGAAATCAACTAACGCTTTTATTTTTGTATGGTTTAGGTTGCAGGGTCAGTGAATTGATTGGTTTAAATATAAATGATTTTTCAGCCACAGAGCGCTGGGTCAAAGTTTTAGGCAAAGGCCGCAAAGAACGTTTGATTCCACTCACAGAAACTTTATATGAAATTTTAGAAAAATATTTAACTGATTCGCGCCCAAGTTTAGCTCATAATCACAATACAGATAATTCTTTATTATTAAATGATCGTGGTCATAGGCCGTCGCGAATTGATATTTGGCGTTGGCTTGCCAGTTGGTCGATAAAGGCAGGTTTCGATGAACCTGTTCATCCACACAGATTTCGACACGGGTGTGCAACTGCTTTGCTTGAGGGCGGAGCAGATCTGCGTTCGATTCAAATGTTGTTGGGGCATTCAAGTATTCAAACCACGCAAATTTATACATCTGTCAGCACGGCGACGGCACAAAAAGCCATTGATGAACATCATCCGTTATCAAAAATGAAAGACGTCGCGATCTAGTCCCAACGGATGTAAAACTCGATCCCGACGGATGTGAAACTCGACGTCTCCGAAATCCGGATTCACTGATGCTTAAAAGCATTTAATTAGCTTTAAACATGGTTGCAGTTTTGTACTGTCAATCTGTATGAAACTATACACGCTGATTGAAAATCAATTTAAACTTGAAAAAGCCGAAGTCGAAATCGAATTGATCCCTGGGATTCCGCAGATTCATTTTCTGGGTTTACCTGACAAGGCCATCAAAGAAAGCTTTTTCAGAATCAAATCCGCGCTGAAACATTGTGGTTACAAATTTCCAACGACCCAACAAGTGATCGTTAATATTAAACCCAGTCATTTGAAAAAATCATCCAAAGGCCTTGAGCTTGCGGTTGCTATCGGAATTTTAATTAAAACCAATCAAAAAGAAATTTCAGAAGACATTCAAAATTCAATTATTTACGGTGAACTGGATCTGGACGGGGTCATTAACGAACCCAAAGATCTTGCGGGGTATGCCAAAAACTTTCCCGAAGAAAACATTTTAACAGGTCACAAAAATCAAAATTCAAATGTGAAGTATCGCCTCGAAAAAATGGATTTTGAAATCGATCAAATCATGGACCAAAATCAACATAAACAATTCATTCGCCCACAATTATCAGCCGATAAAAAATTCTCGGTCCAAGAAGCTGAATTATTATTTCTGATGTCAGTTACAAAATTTCACACTTTATTGGCCGGAGCTTCAGGTTTTGGAAAATCCACCTTAGCTAAAAATTACGAATGTTTCACTTCGATGCCGACAGATCCAGAATCTGTTTTTATTACAGAAGTGTGGCGCCCTGTGATTGCTCCGCACCATAGCGTAACGCCGGCTGCATTTTTAGGCGGAGGAGCCCAGTTGTATCAAGGTGAAATTGAAAAAGCCAATCGCGGCATTTTAATTCTGGATGAACTCTTAGAATTTAATTCGCAAATTATTGAAACACTTCGCGGTCCAATGACGGGTGATAAATTGCGATTATCCAGAGCAGGCGTGGTTCGTGAATTTGATTGCCAATTTCAAGTCGTGGCGACAACAAATTTATGTCCGTGCGGAAAATGGATTCCCAAAGTCATTCCCAATTGCAGATACGGCAAACAAAAGTGTGAAGGTTATTTAAATAAATTATCGGGACCCATCATTGATCGATTTGGTTTATTGATGTTTTATTCCAACCAAAAACCAGTTCGTGAAATTTCAGCTGAAGTCATATTGAATCGGATTGAAAATTTTCAAAATCTAGAGTTAAAACAGAAACAATCTAAAACAGATTTGAAAGCATCGATTCATCAAGGTATCATTGATCGTTTGTATCCGGATGTAACTTTAAGGAAAATCCAATCGACATTGCGGGTCGCAGAAATTTTTGCGCTTGAGCGGATGTCTGGCAAAATCGAGATTTCAGACCTTAATCGGGCAGAAAAATGGACTTTAACTGGATTCTTACAGCTTGAACGTGGCATGAGTTGACATTTTTTTCGACTTTGATAGTCTGTGTTCATCTTTTACGAGTTGGGTGACGTGACCGAGGGGTTAGGTAAGGCTCTGCAAAAGCTTCCACGGGGGTTCAAGTCCCTCCGTCACCTCCAAAAAACCCCGCACATATAATCAAAAAATCAAGCAAGTCCCTGAAATCACAAACAAGTGTTTTCAGTCACTTAGCTCTGCGTAATACGCTTAAACATAATGAAAAATAACAAAACATAACCCGAGTAAGTGTATTCTAGGTGTAGATTAGGTGGAGCCGTTTTTTATCGGCCCCAAGCGAACACCCAATCAAAAGGGTGGGCTACAAAATTTCCACCACAAGAATACCAACGCAATCGATCGGTTAGGTCATGGTTCATTCTGGATTGCTTCCTGACCACCCACCCTCCACGAAGTTACGGGTAGGTGGTCAGGAAGCACAGAATTCACTAACAATACAAATCATCAAAAATAATCAAAGGGTGGAAATTTTGTAAACTCAGGAAGAGGGTACAAAGAAATAAAAACAGAATCGTGGATGATCAGAAAGATAATCCACGACACAACCAGAGGTATTTATGCAAACAGAATTTAAAATTGAAAATATAAACCATGTAAATCAAAAACAGAACCTTAATCATCATTTAGTATTAACTGAGAGAGATTTAGAAATTATCAAATTTATCTGCGAAATGAAGTTTTCATCAATTGATGAAATTTATTTTAAGTTTTTTAAAACATTAAAAAACGGCTCGGAAAGTAAATCGAAATGGTGGGCCCGCGAACGCCTAGCGGATCTTGTAAAAAACAATTATTTAACGAAGCTGTATTCATTTAGCGACAGAAAGGCATATTATCTAGGCTCGGTTAAAGGTTATTTGAAAACACTAAAATGCTGTCCGTCAGATTTTTTAGTTAAACCTTTAATCAAAATTGATCATGCAACTTTTGACCATGACAAGCTTGTTTTACAGATCAGGTTACAATATGAAGAGAACAAAAAAATTACGGACTGGGTTTCCGATCGCAAACTTCAATCCATGCAAGGGGTTCACAGCCTGCTTGGCGAAGGTAACACGCCAGATGGAATTTATACCACAGCTGAAAACGAAAAAATTGCTTTTGAATTAGAACTGTCAGTTAAAGCCAAGGCCAGATATGAGCAAAAAATCAGAAAATATATTTCAATTATCAGAGATCATAAAAACAACATTGAATCGTTCAAAAAAGTTCATTTCGTTGTAGGTTCGGATGTGGCTTATAAATATTTGGTTCAGTATTCAAAACTATACAAAGATTTTTTTATGATTGAAAAAATAAATATTTCTGATCTAAAGAACGAGGTTGCAATATGAATATCGCAAATCAAATATCAGCTCTAGGGTTAACTTCAAGCGAAGATAAAATAACATTAGGTCAAGTCTCGGGATCATTGTGGAACAAAGAAAGCTTAACCGAAGGGCAATTAAATCACCATGTACACATCGTCGGCGCCA